>CAZJVN010000028.1:0-12813 GCA_964549775.1 uncultured archaeon
ATAGGAGGCCGAACCTCCTATTTATGCCTATTTATAAATCATTTCTACAGAGCCTATTGAAAAAAATTATTGAATTATTTTAATCCAATTCCTGAAGTATTTAAATTGTATAAATTAAGAACTTCATTAGCAGTTAATGCTCTGTTCCAAATAGTAACTTCGTCTAAGTATCCATTCCATCTTGCTGCAGCACCATCAAAGTTATCTCCACCAAAAGTCATGCCTGAAGTTCCTATATTTATAGCGCCTGTTTTTGTATCTGAATTAATAGGGTATCCATTAATGTATAAAGTGAATAAATTACCTGATCTAGTTACCACTGCAAAATGCCAAGTATTATATTCATAAATCCCTGTTGATGTTAGTCCACCAACTCCATTAAAATCATTTTCATGACTATTGAAAGCAATTGTTTTTGCTCCAAATGCAGCATTATTATAAGATAAATAATTTGATCCAACTACCCATCCTGCAGCTTTAGAGGAAATCATTGCAGGGTAATTTCCCCAAGAACCTCCTGAAGATCCGTAAAACCAAACACCTAAACTAAAATTGTTTGTTCCAAAATTATAAAGGGAATTAGTTGGAACGGTTACACCCAAATTAGCGGATCTATTTATTGAATAAGCATTTCCCACTTTTCCAGCTACACTACTTAATGAAGAAATTGTACCATTGTTATTTGTATTACTATAATCAACTACAGTTGTCCCACTTGTTTCATCTAGTGGCCAGTATCCTATTAGTCCTTCTCTTAGTGCTGTTACTACTGGGTTTGTTGGTGGGTTGCTTGTGGTGTTTGTGTCACAGTCTTCAGCAGAATTATTGTTGTAGTCTGTTACTTTTATGCAAAAAGTGTATTCTGTTTCATACTCAAGATTTTCATTTATTATTGTGTAGTAGTTTCCATCTAAATAATCATCTACATATTCTGGTTCAATTGTTTGATACCCTCCATCATTTTCGTTTATTTCAAAAGTGTCTATGTCATTATTGTCCCATGCTCTGAAAGTTAAGTGTATTGTATTTCCATCCACTTCGCTTGTTAAATTTGTTAATTCTGGATCAGTAGTATCAGTTGGAGTTTGAATAGGTTCTTCTTCGTCTTCTTGTTTTTCTTCTGTGGGCGTTTTTGTTGGAGTTGGATTGTCTGTTGTTGCGCAAGTTACTTTTATGTTTTCTATTTTTTGTGTTTTTTCAATTCCACTTCTTGTTGTGTAAATTATTGTAATAGTTTTTGTTACACTAGTTTCTCCATCATCACAAGGAATTTCTAAAGTATTTAATCTAAAAGTTTTTGAACTACCTAAAGAAATTTGTGTATCAAAATAATTATGATCCTTCCCATCAATTAAAACTCTAACATCTCTAATAACATCACCCGTATTGTTTGTTAAAACAATCAAACCATTAGCGTCCTCTCCAGTTCCAATAATTGCTTCATTTAAAGCAACAGGCAAAGTTTGAGTTTGAATCTGTTGAGCAGTATTAGTAACATCACTATTATTCTCAAAAATACCCAAAAGCAAAGCAACAACAACAAGAGAAATAACAATCACAATAGCAATAATTACCAAATATTCAATTGTACCCTGAGCACGAGAATTAAAATTAAAAAATTGATTAAACTTCATAAAAAAATAAGTACTTCTAACTTTTTATACTTTCCGTTTAGGTGATTTTATTTAAATTTTAAATTTATTTAAATTTTCCTATAAAAAAGTTTTTTAAAATAATTATTGTTGTTTTATTTGTTCAACAACATTTTCTGTCATTTCATAAATGTAACTTGAAAAATTGTTTTTGTTAGATAATATTTGTACTCTTTGTCGTGAATTCATTTGAGAAAGATTTTCCATAATTGCCTTATTTATTGAACTTAATAATCTTGGATTTGATAACACTTGTTTATGCATATCTAGTTGGTTAAGTACCATTAGTAGTTCTCTTGAATAGTTTCTTAAAAATAAAGCTTTTCTTGCAGGGTTTGAGAGGATTTCTTTTGGTAACCTCAAACCAATACTATCAAGTTCTCTTTCTAGTCTTTGATTTAGTTCTTCAAGTTCTCTTTTGTACTCTCGCTCATATTGGGCTTGTGCAGCTTTATTTTCTGCCTCTTGTGCTTTTAATGCATTTTGGTAATGTTTTTCTGCTTCCATCATTTTTTCAATAGCTAAAGAACGTTTTTTGTTTTCAACAGAATTAATTGAACCAAAACTAAGAGCCTTTTTATTTGCTGGATTAGTATTAACTCTTTTATTGCCAGTGTATCTTGTTCCCATAATTAATTAGTATTTTTAGGAAGTATTTAATGGTTATTAGTGAGTTATTGTTTAATTAGGAGAATAAAGGGGGGTAGTTTTTATTTTTTTAAGTAAAGTGTTTGAGTAGGGTAAGCAAATTTGATGTCATTTTTTTCAAATTCTTTTTTTATTTCTTTTCCAACAAAATCTCTTGCCATTACCATGTCTTTGAATGCGGCTTTTTTTGTGTAAAATATTACTAAAATATTTAATGCGTTTGCTCCAAATTCTTGGAAAGCCACGGTAAATTCTTCATCACAAAGTTCACAATGTTTAATAGCATTTTCAATAATTTTTTCTGCAAGTTCCAATTTTTTGTTTGAGCTTTCATAAGTTATCCCAATAGTCCAAGTTATTTTCTTTTTTTGAGCTTCTGTAATGTTTGTGATTATTTCTCCAGCGAGAATACTGTTTGGGACGATCACTAATTGTTTTTCAAGGTCTCTAACTTTTGTGTGCCTTAAATGTATTTCTTCAACTTTTCCAGTGTATGCACCGTTTGAGAATCTAATAGTGTCTCCTATAACAAATGGTCTTGAGAATAATATTGATATTCCTCCAAATGCATCAGCGATTGTTTTTTGTGCAGCGAAAGCAAAAGCAATTCCACCAATTCCTAGCCCTGCAAGTAGAGCAAACACATCAATTCCCATGTTGTCTAGAACTATTATTACTCCCATGAATGTGATAGTAATTTTTAGCGCTTTTTTTATCCAAGGAACTAATTGGTCATCAAGTTTTGTTTTTGTTTTACTAGTAATTGGAGCAATTATTCTCTCAAAAAAACTGTCAATGAATCTTAAAATAAACCAAATAATGTCAAGCATTATTAGAACTTTAATTATTGAATAAAAAGTGTCATTAATATTTTGTGGAAAAACAAGAAATTGGTAACCTGCAAAAAAACCTAGAATAACTATAAAAAAAGCTAAGGGTTCTTCTGCTAGATCCACCAAAATGTCATCAAAATCACTCTTTGTTTTTGCTGTAAGTTTTGTTAAATAATTTTTTGAAACAAAAAGAACTATTCTTGAAGCCACAATTGACAAGATTACAATCCCAAGAGCATAACTCCAAGAAAGCATTGAATTATCAAAATAAACTCCACTAAAAAATGTTTCAAACATACTTAATCACTAAATAAGAATTATCTTCTAAAGTAAGCTTTTTATACTTTGTTTTTTTAAACTTTTTTTATTTTTGTTATTTTATTTATTTCTTTTATTTTAATTTTTCTTGTTTTAACAAGATCCCCTTCTGTTTGTTACAACCGAGTCAATTAAATCATCTAAGTATTCTTGGTTCCACCATACATTAACAACGTAATTGTTTGGTTTTGACATGCACATGTTTTCGTTTCGAATTTGATTAAAAATAAATTCTAGGTCATTATAATTTACTGAATCAGCTGCGCTAGTGTTTGTTATCCAAACTGATGAAGATCTATTAGTTATTCCATTTAGTGTAACTTTGTTTGTGTCCGTTGAAGTTAGTTTTATTGTTTCAGTTGTTGTTTTTGGAGTAAAAAAGTTTTTGGCTAGAATAATTGTTCCTTTCTTTGTTGTTCCACCCCAGTTAATTGTTCTTGTTCCTCCAGAAACGCTTTCAGTGAATGAACGTACATCATTTTTTGAAAAGTCAAGACAATTATCTCCATCAACACTTACAGTTGAAGAAACCAACTTCCATTCACTTTGCAGGGTTTGTGTAATTGGTTCTAGAGTGTAACTTGCATTCACTGCTCCTGTTGAGTTATTAACAATAGTTATTGCTACTGGATTTGGTTTTGAAGGGTAAAAATTTAGTACATTAGCTGACAAATCATATCTCAAAACGATTCCACTGTTTAGAGTTTCTAAAGTTTCGTAAGTTGCTGAATTAATTTTTTGTAAAGGATTACCAGTATAACTTTTTGTTGAAAGTGGAGAAGATGCATTATTTAATTTTATTTCAGAACCGTTAAAACTTACTCCATAATTTGCTCTTGCATAAGTTGTACCATTATATCCTACAAGTCCATCAAATGGAGTTTCATAAAAAGGATTATAATTTTTCGCTTTCTCCATTGGCATTAATGTTACTACAATTTCTGCGTTAACATTTTCTCCATCAAACATACTTGAAATTCCAGTATTAATTTTTGTTACACTTATCTCTACTCTGTAAAGCCCGCCGTAAGGTATTTTTGTTCCTGGAGTAAAGGAACCATCAGAGTTTCTTATTCTGTAAGTTAATTTTCCTTGATCAATAAATTTTTTGTAACCAGGAAGTGAATAAAATGAAGGGTCTGAATTTGCAATAGTATTTCCATAATAACTTGAAAAATCACGTAATAATTCTGGAGAAAAATTGTCTCTAACTAAGTATGCGTAGAAAGTTGATTTTGTTGCTAAGTCATTTACTCTTCCAGCGTTAAGTAAATTTTCATAAGCTAAAAGTCTTTTGAATAAACTAATATTAAATTGTACTCCGTCACAGTAAGTGTAGTCAGAGTTGCTTGAAGCACATTGATCTTCACTAATGTTGTTCCAATCCCAAGTGAATAATAATTTTGGAACAAATTCTTTTCCAGTGTAACCATCTTCATAATCCGCACTAAAACAACTACTCTCTGGTCCTTTTAATTTTATTTGGAACGCTCCTTCTTTTTTCTCAGACCCACTAACCCAATCTTGTACAATAATTGTTGCGTACTCGTTTCCTAATAAATTTACTTTTGTAATATTAAAATCAATATTGTTTCCTGCAATTTCTGGAGCACCAAAGTACTCTGCGTAGTAAGTTCCTCCATTTAGGAAAACTCTTGTATTTTCTGGAATTGTTTCTGGAGGAATAAAGTATTTTGTGTAACCATCAGAACTATACTCAACTAGGGGATCAGCAACATCTCCTGTTTCGTAACTTTCTCCCTCTTCAGTTGTTCCTCCTGAAGTTAATGGTATTAAACCAAGTCCAGCAGAGCATAAGAAAGTTTTTTTCATTGATCCAGTTCCAGTTTCAGGTTTTGATCCAGCAGGTGCATCTGGAGAACTTGTTGTAACTTGTCCACCATCATATAAATCTCCTGGTTCATGTTCTAACTCTACTTCTGTCCAAATTGGAGTGGGTGTAGCATCATAAGATCCAACTGTTTGTACTGCTCCTTCAGTAGTGTTAATTGTTACATCTTCTTGCCAAAGTGCTTTTCTTTCATGTTTAAAAATTAAACTTCTATAAAATTCTGGTTGAACAGTCATTCGATGATCTTTAGCATCTTTAGTAAATAAAATTCCTTGAATTTTCATATCAAGTAATCCTGCGGCAGTTATTCTTGAACTATGAGTTGCTGCGATTGGGTAAATCATTCCATTTGGTTTTTCATGAATGTTACTAAAACATTCTCCAAATTGTGAAACTTCACAAGAAGTCCAATTTGGTGGGTATGGTGCAGTAACCCAAGGCATTATGTGATATAATTCATTACAAGGTTTTAATGCAGCTTCTGGATCTCCAATTTGGGTTGGATAATAAATATATCCTGTTGTGATATCATCATTTCCACTATTATTGAAATGATCAACAAAAGTTACTCCGTTTGGAGCAGACACTACTCCTTGATCCGCAGAAAAAGTAGAAGGGGTTGCAAGATTGGTAATTTGTTGAGATCCTGTAGTATCACTTGGTGTGCTACCAACTGGAAAAGAACCGAAGTCACTTGCTGGTGTACTTGTTCCAGTATTTGGGTTGTGCCAATACCAAGTTATTGACCCATCTTCACCCATAGAATATACCCAGTATCCATCTGCAAAAAATATTCTTTTTTAATTATTTTCTTTAGATTCACTTAAATCTGCATCAGGATAAACCCCATCAGTAACAATAGTGTTTTCATTAGTGCTTGCAGTATTCACATCTTCAAACACTGTGCTTACTTTTCCTTGAGTAGCATATAATTCTGAAACAATTTTGTTTTGAATTGCAACAGGCAATTCGTAGAATGATTTGCTTGGATCGGTTTCAGGTAATTCTGGTTCTTCAGTCCAGTCAGTATTATTATTACCACTAGGAGTATTACTTTCGATTACCCCTTCACAAACTTCTATTTGACTTTCTAAACCATATAATTCACTTGGAGCGGGTGTAACAAAATAGGTGGGAGTACATCCTTTACCATCCCATTGTTTCCATTGCACCCCCCAACCAATTCCTGCAACATAAGCTTCCATTCCTGAACCAACTACCGTAGCAGTGAATGTTATTGTTTCTGGGTTTCCTGGTTTTTTGTAACTCAATGAAGCACTGTTTGTTGAGAGAGACATTTTTGGATAAAAATTATCCATTCTTCCAGAAAAACATTTGTTTGTTACTTTTGAAGAAATTGTTCCTGTTTCTCTTAAATCAAAAATTGCTTGAGCAACATCAAAACAACTATTGGGATCAGAGATAACTGTGTCAAAATAAGCGATTTGAGAATATCTTGTTCCATTAATACTAACTACTTGAACAGGGAATGCCCCCATTAATCCACTAGTTGAATTAGCAGTTATTGTAAAAGTTTTTGTTTCTTTAGCAGGAACCACTAATTGTATATCAGATAATCTAAGATCAGTTAATATCCCAATCACTCTTGTTTCGTTACAATCAGAAACCACACTTATTAGTTGAGAAGAATCTTTTGTTAAACTAAAATAATAATCTCCATTATTTGAAATATTTGTTCCTCCATTTTTTACACTCAAACATTCTCCAGGAACAACTTCAATTGGTCTAAATCCTGAACTAACTTTAACATCTTTATTTCCATCAATTGTTCCATTCATATCATAAGCAGTAAATCTAACTGTGTCTCCTTTAACTAAATTTGTTGCGTTAAAATTAATTATTTCCATTCCGTTAACATCAGTTCTTCCACTAGTTAATTCTTGTAAAGTTCCATTCGCTAAAACTTTCTCAGCCTTCCAAAAAGCAGGGACAGCGGATTTTCCTTTGTATTTTGTTTTAATTACAAAGAAAGGATATTCTGTTTTTTCATCAATCGTACCAGGAACTGTTGAGATTTCTAAAATTTCTTTGCTTTTTATAACTAATTTCATTTTTTGATCTTTTGATTCGTTTAATTCATCAAGTTCATTAACTCCTGAAACAATTTTTTCCATTGATTGTAAAATTGTAAAAGAAGAAGTTGCTTTAATTGGTTCGACAAAATATTCTTTCACTGCACTTTTTTCTAAAGGATTTAAATTAATTAAAAATCTTACACTATTTTTGTCTCCACTAAATAACCCATAATTCCATTTTTCTTTAGGGATAGTTGAAACCATTTCCACATTTGAAAACAAATTATCAGAAGTATTTTCTACACTTGTTTGAATTTTATAAGTATCTCCAACAAATAAAATTCTGTCCTCTTCATAAACAGTTCTTTCTCCGTTCCAAACAATAAAATTACTAAACAAAAATGCTGGGCAACTAGTTTTTCCGATACAAAACTTTTCTCCAACAACAAAACTAAATTTGTTCAACAAACTTTGTTGTATTCCAAAAAAAGAAAGGTAAGATAGTGAATCACTTTTTGTATTTTGATCAACATTTAATTCAACAATTAATGGTAGCACCATTGGGCCAGTTTTTGGTTCAAAAGTAGTGTTAGATATTTTTGCGTTAGAATCAACAAGCGCAGAAGGGTTAATTGCGTAACCGTTCATTGTTGCACTCAGAATTGTTTGAGCATTAAAAATTGAATTAACTCCATCAATTTTTACAGAGTTAAAATCGAGTGTGGATTTATTTTTATCTCCCATAAAGAAAACAGAACTTGGAATATTATTTGCGTCAGTGTTTAATAATAAATTAAAGTATAAATAATATTTTCTTCCAGCAAGGATTGTGTCAACACTTGTTGGTGTCCCATAAATTGGATTTGTTGAGTAAATATTTTCTAAAAACATTTGAACTTGATTTGGGTTTGGTAAATTATTTTTATCAATCAAGTATACTGGTTTAGATTGTGCTGTCCTAGTAATTGTGTACACTGGGGTTTCTGTTTTAAAGTGTGCATTATCATCAACTACAACTTTTACTTTTGTTCCAACAAATAATTTTTCAGTAATAAAAGAACCATTCTTTGTATTCCCATCATATAATTTATAAGTGTCTCCATCATTATCAACTTCATAAACAATAATGTTTGGGTTTACTATCGTTCCATCATAGTTATTTAAAAAATTAAATCTAATTGTTCCAGTCCCTGTAATAATTTTTATCCTCAAAGTTTGTTCAGCATTTAAATCCATCACAATTTTTCCTTCTCCACTAGCAGAAGAAGTTGAAGCAAACACTTCGTGTTCTCCAGTAGGCAAATTTTTTGAAACAAAAATACCGTTAGTGTCAGAGTACCCTTCATCAATTGTTATCCCAAAATTAGAATTAACTACTTTAACAAAGGCACTAGTTATTTTTGAATTTAAATCATCAATAACATAAACACTTAATTTATTTTCTCCTTGTCTTAAAACAATTTTTTGAGGTTCTGCATTTGAATCAGTTGGAGTAATTCTAACAATTTTTTTCTCATATCCATATGCGCTAACAACAATAAAGAAACTTGAAGAAAGCATTGAATCTGAAATAACAAGTGAAGGACTAAGCATTCCATTTATAGAAGTTCTTCTTCCTGAAGAAAAAGAATTTTTGTCTCTATAAGCATTAACTTCTGCAGAAGAAATAGGAGTATCATTTCCTGATACAACAACAAAGTTTAGTATTTTTTGTGGAGTAACTCTCACTCTTGTTTCTTTAAAACTAATTTTTACTTCCATTGAAGCACTTGATTCAACTTTAAAACTTCCTTGAACTATCTCTCCTTGTGAATAAGCAGAGTAAGTGTATTCTTCAACATCAAGATTTATTGTAGTATAACCAGAATAATCAGTGAATATTTTTTTTGTCTCTCCAAGAGAATTAGTTAAAGTAATTTCTGCGTTTGGTTCTGATTTTGAATCAGCAATATTTTCTGTATAAAAAGTTACTTTTGCTTGTTGAATATTACTTTCAAGCATTATTTCAACAGTGTCTTCTTTTTTATCCCAACTCAGAGTTTTTTCTTTGTATCCTGTTGCACTTGCTTTAAATTGTGCAACAACACAAGTACCAAAATTAGTATCAAAACCATCACTGGTTTGTCTTCCAACAAAATTAACTTTGTTATCACAAACAGTAGATAGTGAAGCCCCAATAATTAAATCTTCTTTAGAATCAACAACATTAACATTAACAATAAAAGTTTCTGCAGTCACAATAATTGGTTCTAATTGTATTACATTATCCCCATTGTAAGCTAGAGTTTCTTCTTTACTCTTATACCCATTTTTTTCTGCAGTAACAACAAATTCTTTTTCACAAATTTTAAAATCCGCTTTTCCAACTTCATCAGTATAAATTTCACTTAACCCTTCAGCACAACCCGTTTCGACTAACAATCTAACTGAAGTTAGGGGAATATTATTTTTTGACAAAACAATAACACTAGTATCGAATTTTGAATTAAAAAAACTACTTAAAAATAATAACAAAAGTATGATTAAAATTACTAATAAAATTAGTGCTAAAACAAAACTAGGAACCACTTTATCAATAGGATCAACTATTTTGTAAACGGGCAGTCCCTTCTTATCCAATTTGTCAAGAAAATCATACCATTTATCTTCCAAACTAGTGTAAATTCCCAAAAAACTTCACCCAACAACGCAAATTATACTCAACAATAATAAATTTTAGTTAATAAAAACATTATCTTTCAATTTAAAAACAAAACTTTTTCGTGAAATTAAATTGTTTTACTAATTTTTTAAAAAATTATTCTTCCTGCCAAGACAAAATTGGGTAATCATTTATTTGAGTAATCCAATTTCCCTCTTCTCCCCAAGTCCAACTTGATAAGGGAGCATTACTTGAAGAGTAATACCAACTTTCATTATTAGTTGTTGAAGAACAACCCTCATTACTTGGTTCTAATATTTCTTCCCAACCTCCAACTTCATAACAATTTGTTTTCCCAGTAAAATAAGTGTCCCAATAATTATTACTAATTGTTCCATCCACTACTCTTCCAATTAATCCATTACTTGTTGTGTTTCCATTTACTTCTCCTAAACCGAAAGAATTTGAAATAACTCCGATACTATCCACCCCTCCAATTAAAGATCCTACTTGAAAATTTCCTGTGACATTTCCTATTGCGTATGAATTTGAAATATTTCCAGATGAATACCCAACTAACCCACCAATATCATAACCACTAGATGTATTTCCAACAACATTTCCTGTTGCATAACAGTTAGATACTGTTTGAGAAGCAGATCCAATTAATCCACCTAAAGTATTTGCCCCAGTAACATTTGCTGTTGAAGAAGAATTTGTCACGCTTACTGATAATCCGGTAAAAGCTCCAATTAGTCCTCCAACGGTTTCATTACCATTAACTACTCCGCTTGAGGAAACATTTGAAATCACCCCATTGTCCAGAGTCCCAATAATTGAACCAACATAATTTTCTCCAGTAATATTCACATCCACTAATTTTACATTTTTTATTAACACTGTCGAAGAATAGTTACTGTAACTAAATAATCCAACATAACCATAAGTTGGTCTGTAAATATATAAATTTGAAATCGTATAATTTCTTCCGTCAAAATTTCCTTTGAATGGACTATATGGTGGTGCACCCATTACTCTTCCTACTGGAGCAAATCCTTGATAATAAGAACCATTAAAATTCCAATTTATTGTTTCAGAACAATCAATATCCTTGCCCAAAGCATAAGATGATTCAACGTCATTAATCATCTCTTGTAATTCTACACAATCATTTATTATAAAAGGAAATTCTTCACTACCATCTTCAATTGGAACACAAATATTATCTTCACAAGTTTCATTAGATTCACAATCAGAAGGAGAAATACAATCAACAACTAAATCAAAATTTGCTTCGACAGTAATATCTGAGTTTACTCCATAATCTGTTCTTGTTGGATTTGTCAAACCATCGTTCCAATCAACAAAAACATAATATTCATCAGGTATTGCCCTAACAGGAGTTCCGTTTCCGTTTGGTAAAACATTTTGAATTTTATTTCCACTAATAGTTCCCCCATCAGTTTCAATGTAAGTTAGAGTGTAAGTGGTTGCAGTAGTTGCACAACTGTGATTAGTGATTGTTCCAACAATTGGTTCTATTTTTCCTTTCACAACTATTTTGTAACTACAAGTAACTGGATTCTCATCAACACAAGGACAAAACAAATCTACATCAGGAACTACACAAACCTTTTCATGCCCTGCACTAAAAATTCCAATACAATCAAGAGAAGCACTTCCCTCCTCTCCAATTGAATTAATAACAGTAACTTCTTCAATCGTTAAATTTTCTCCAGTTTCGTTCATGAAAGAAACAACAGCGTCCCCATTAGAAGTAGTAATAGAATCAACAATACTAATCCCACCAAGATTAGTCTGGTTAACATTATTTGAATAATTATTAATCATTAAAGCATTATCAGTTTGAGTTAAAAACAAAAAAGAAACAAGTAAAGAAATTACAATAACAATAGCGATAACCACTAGGTATTCAATTGTCCCTTGCGCACGAAAATTCATAATAAAGATAAGTTGTTCTAGTTTAAATAAATATGCAATAATAAATCACAAGACAAATAATTAAAAATTTAAATTAAATCTTTAAGTCCAGTCAATTGATTATTGTAATCCTCTCCACTAGAAGCAGTATCTGAAGAGGTAATAATTCCAGTTATGGCAATAATTACAACAGCCACAACAATTAGTGCAGCTCCAATGATTAGTAAATACTCAATAGCTCCTTGAGCTTTTGTTTCGCTAAAAAGAAAATACTTCATGAAGAATATAAGTAAAAAACTATTATAAAAGGATTACTGAAAAGTTTGTCTAAAAAGATTTTATCTGTGCTGTTCAATTTCTTCTAAATAAGTTAAACCAGCATCCATATGGGTGGTCCTAATTTTTATTAATTCTTTTAACAATTTCTTTTTTTCTATTTCACTTAATTGGCTTTCATTAATTTCTCGTATTATCTCTTGAACCTTAAGTCCATCTCCAGAACGTAGTGGCTCTCTATTTCTTTTTAAATTTCTATGAAGTTGAATAATATTTCTCGCTCTAACAACAATTGGAAATGGAATTCTTCCTGGAATTGACATAAAATCACAACAATTAATTAAAACTGATTCATTCAACTATATAAAAGTTATTAAAAACTAAAATTATTTTAAAAAAGAAAAAATTCATTTAGTTAGCTTTTTAAAAAAATAAAAAAACTAAAAAATAGTTTGAAAAAAGACTTTTCTTTCAAAAAGTATTTTTGAGTATTTAATACATAGGACAAAGCAACTAGCAGAACACTTACAGAACTCTTAATTCCTAATACTCGCTAATTTGTTTTTTTAGCAACCTTGAGTTTTTAGTATTGCAATGCTGAATATCTCGCGTGAGC
>CAZJVN010000029.1:0-12657 GCA_964549775.1 uncultured archaeon
TAGGAGGCCGAACCTCCTATTTATGCCTATTTATAAATCATTTCTACAGAGCCTTATTGAAAAAATCAAAATAAGCTACTATAATGAAAGATTTTTAGATTTATTTTGCTTCAGTTTTAATTTCTACAGCTTCTTGGATTAATTGAACAAATATTTCTCCAAAAAACTCGTTTTGATAAGCTATTAGTTTTCCACCATTCATTAAGAAAAGAACTGGTAAAAAAGTATCCACTATTTCATCAGTGTTTTCTTCTAAAATAAGATCTTTAAACAAAACTATCCCTTGTGAATCTACTTTCTGTTTTATTAATTCATAAATCGTGCTCATTTTTTCTTCAATTGAAGTTGAATCAAAATTAATTTCCATTCTTGGAATAATTTTTGCAGCACTCTTTTTTGGATTAGTCCTATGAATTATATCTTCAATACTGGATACTAGTTCATCTAAAGAAATTTTTCCTTCTCTAAAAGACCTGTTTGCAACTAGATCAGGCAATTCTTCTAAAAATAATGCTCTTTGTTCTGGAGAAATTTTTTGTTCTTCTTCCTCTTCGTCAAGACTACTTAATTTTAAGTATTTACTTTTTGTTTTAACTAGAATTGCACAAGCAAGAATAGCGTTTGCTGGAACCCTTAAACTATTCGTTTCAAGTTCTGAAATTTTTTTAATATATTTTTCAGCAAGTAAAACAACATCAATATCCCAAGGATCCATTTTTTCGGTTTCAACTAAATCAAGTAATATTGTTTTCCAAGCGGGTTGGTCAATTAAATCAACTAAATCAATTTTTGAATAATCTCTTTCAAAAGCAACCTCTCCTTCAGTTGCAGGATTTTGAGTAATCTTAATTTCATCAACATTTACTTGATTTGATAAGGAATCTTTTTCGACAAAGTCACTAGTATCAGGAATACTATTAGGCAAGGCTTTTGGCATAATAATAGATTGTTTATTCAAGTTTAATAATTTTTCTAAAAACCAAAAAATAACAAATTTTGGCGAAAAAAGCAAACAAATCAATAGAAAACATTAAAATATACCTTAATACCTAATTTAGGAAGAAGCAAGTGAAAATAAAAAGGTGATTTATTTGGAAAGAACAAAAACAGGAATTCCCGGACTTGATGAATTATTAAACGGCGGAATACCAAGAGGAAGTAACGTTTTAGTTGCAGGTGGGGCAGGAACAGGAAAAACAATTTTAACTACCCAATACCTTTACAACGGAGCAGTTAATTATGGAGAGGCAGGATTATTTGTTACTCTTGAAGGAAATGTAAAAGATATTGCTTGGAACATGGAAAGCTTTCAATGGGATATTAAAGCACTACAAGAAAATAGTATGCTTACAATATACAGATTAAATTTAGGATTCTTAAAAGAAAAAAATCAAATTGAAGACAAAATAGAAGAACAACTTGTAGAAATAGAAAAAGAAGTAAGAGAGATAAATGCTAAAAGATTAGTTATTGATTCAACAACAGTATTTGGAGCTTACATAGAACCAAGTATGCTCAGAACAACTTTGTTCCAATTTTGTGATAAACTAAAAACACTTGGGTGCACAACTTTATTAACTTCTGAAACTCAACCAACAAAAACAACTTTTTCTGCTTTTGGAGTGGAAGAATTTGTTGCTGATGGAATACTTGCACTGTATTTTTCTCCACCAAATAGAAGTTTATTTATTAGAAAAATGAGGGGAACTTCACACGACAAAAATCCACACCCTTTA
The DNA here is from genome assembly GCA_964549775.1 of uncultured archaeon. GTDB lineage: Archaea > Iainarchaeota > Iainarchaeia > Iainarchaeales > JAAZKV01 > JAAZKV01. Next base: position 1,737 of record CAZJVN010000029.1, read on the forward strand.
GAAATATCTCCACAAGGAATATCAGTAAAACCAAAAGACACTATCCTTTGGGAAGCAATAAAATAAAAAAATTAAAAAGAAAGTAGAGCCAAAAATGGCTCTATTTTTTTAAAAATAAAAAAACTATTTTTTAACAATTTTTTCAATTATTTCTTCAGCAGATTTTATTGATGGACCAGGAGGAACATTTCCATCATATTTGTAAAGTATTTTTTCTTTTTCATAGTAATTAATTAAGGGCAAAGTTTTTTCTAAAAAAGTGTCATACCTTATTGCAATGGTTTCTGGTTTATCATCGTCTCTTTGAATTAATTTTCCACCATCAATATCACAAACCCCTTCTGTTTTTGATTTTAAAGAAACTGTGTTATACACTTTTTTACAAACACTACAAGTCCATCTTGAAGAGAGTCTAGTTACTACACTTTCTTTTGAAGATTCAATATAAATTACTGCAGATAATTTTTGACCAAGTTTTGATAAAATTCCTTTTAACATATCTGCTTGTGGGAGGGTTCTTGGAAAACCGTCCAAAATAAAACCTTTAAAACTCGGAGAAGAAACTTTTTCTTTTAAGTATTTTTCAAACATTCGTCCAATTAAATTATCTTCAACAAGATTTCCTTTATTTATTGTTTCTGCAAGTTCTTTACCAAGACTTGATCCTGAAGAAATTTCTGCCCGAACTAAATCCCCAGTAGAAATTTGAATTAAAGAATATTTATCCATTACTGCTTGTGCAACTGTACCCTTACCTGCTCCAGGAGGTCCTAAAAAAATTAAATTCAAAACCATTTTCAACTCACCAAATAAAAATAATTAAAAAAACCTTAAAAACCCTCTCAAAATTGTCCAACAATTCGTGTCTTGTATTAATTAAGGTTATTTTAAAGTTATTTAACTAAAATATCAAAAACTACTTGTTCTTTTGTTGGAGAAAAATCCCTAACTTTTGCTTTGTAAATTATTTCAACAATTCTTTTTGCTTTCTTTGCTTCTTGAGAAATTTGTTTTTCAACTAAAGCATAATCTCCTTTTTCCACAATTTCATAAAAATGAATTATTCCCCCTTTTTTAATACAATAAAACGCTTCTTTAAGAAACTGATAACCTGTGTGCGGAAGAGGCATTGCAATTCTATCAAAATAACTTTTAAATTTTTTGTATTGTTTCTTTACATCCCCTTTAATTAAAACAACCCTTTCTTCTCCCTTTAAACAATTTTTATTAACTTTGTTTAATTCAATATTTTTTTTAGCAAATTTATGCCCCACAGGGTTAAGTTCAATTGCAACTGCTTTTTTCATTTTTGAGTGTTTTGCAAAAACAACAGGGTACGGTGCAACCCCACTAAACCAAGCCCCCACAATTTCGTTTTCTTTAATTAAATTAGCAATTCTAAGTCTTTCCCCGCCAAGTCTTGGAGAAAAAAATACTTTTCCAAGCGGAACAAAAAAAGAACAAGCACTCTCTTTATACAAAGCAACTGTTTGTTTTTTTCCAGCAATAACTTTAACTTTTTGAACCCTATATTTTCCTTCATGGTTACTCTCAATACTACAAACAGTTTCAAACCGCGGGTGTAATTCAATTAAAGTTTCACCAATCAACTTTTTCTTTTTTGATAATTGTTTAGGTATTTCAATAACAGCAATATTTCCAAAGGAATCAAAGGACTTTGGGGCAAAATTCTTTTCAGTAGTTGAAAGTTTTACTGCCAATGCTTCTTTTAAATTCATAAAATTCACTTAAAAATTAATTCAAATATGACAAATAATTTGTTTTCAAAAAGAATTAAATACAGTTCTAAAACAGTATATTTATGGAAATTCTAGAAATACTACAAGAATACTTCATAAAACCAATAATCTCCCCCGAAGTGCAAGGATATAATCTAATTAATACAAGCGTATTTATTATTCTTTTAATTATTGCTTGTATAATTATTTACAAAACTTTAAAAAATAAAATCGAATTTAATCAAAACTTTTTCATTTCAATTATTCCTTACATTGTTTTTGGAGTTAGTTTAAGAGTACTAATGCATCGAATTGAGTCAGGAGCATTAATTATTCCAGGAATAATCAAAACGGCTAATCCCTTTGATATTGGATTTTGGTTTTTTACCCCTGGTGTTTGGATACTAACCTTTACAATTGTAATTTTAGGATTATTATTTTCAGGAATGTTAAAAAAAATTAATTACAAAAGATTATTTTTGTTTGGAACAATCCTTGCCGCCCCAATATTTTTATTTAATTTAATTTCTTTTAATAATTGGGCATATTTTACTTTAACAGTAATTTTAATTATAATATCAACAAAAATAATTACTTTCATTGTTCAAAAATATTCTAAATACAAAATTCTTAATGATAAAACAAATTTGTTTATTGTTTACGGACAAGCAATCGACGGAATCGCTTCAGTTATCGCAATAACTTTTTTTAATTTCACAGAACAACACATAGTATCAAACTTTGTCATAAATATCCACCCTGCTTTATTTGTAATAATAAAGTTAATTTTAGCAGTTCTAATTTGTTTTAGTCTTGATGATTATGTTAAAGAAAATCCGTCTAAGAAGAATTTGGTTGGTTTTGTAAAAATAATTATAGCAATTTTAGGATTTGCTACAGGGCTTGCGAGTTTAATAAAACTTGGAATCATTTAATTTGTGAACCAATTTAGCAATTTAACTAGTTTTGATTTTCTAGGACCCCTTCTTTTTATATAAATGCTTTTTCCATTCTTTCTTAATATTTCGGGCCAATTTTGTTTTAACCATTTTTCAGATTTTTCCATTATTTCAAGCCAACCAAGCCTTTCAAGTTCTTTATCTACAAGCCCTCCTCTATGAGGGTGTCTAAATTTTCTTTCATGATTACTTCCAAACCCCTGGAAATAATGAGTCAATTCATGCATCAACACATAATCTAAAACATATTCAGGAACCTCAATTTCTTTAAGTAGTGAATTAATTTCAATAATTGAACCAAATTCAGTGTCATGTTTGTTTTCATTTTTAAGTGGTTTAATGTGACCTAATTTTCTTGACCATTTACTCCCCCATCTTACTATTAGTAAATTAGTTACTCCTCTTTCTGAAAAGTTTTCTCTAATAAGAGAAGCAGTTTTTTTAGCCAAATATTGATTATAATCATTAGATGAAACCATTAAAAAAAAAGAGAAAAACAATTTAATAATTTAAGTTATTAAAAAAATGTACAATTTAATAAACAAAATAAACTAATTTATTTTGTTACTACTTCAAGAGTGGTTGTTTTTTCACCAAGATTAGTTTTAATGTTTAATTCATAAGTTCCTGCAAAAATCAATGAATCAGGGTTTCTTCTAACTAAACATTTTACTTGTCTCTCTTTACCAGAAGTAACATTTTCAAAAATAGTGTATGGACAAAAAACCAATATCTCATTTGATTGAGTAGTTACTTCAAGAGTTAATGTTTTTGTTTCCTCAGTATTGTTAATTAAAGTAATATTTAACTCCGCAGGAGAGGAAGGATTATCTTTAAGATTTAATGGATTATTAATCCAAGAAATTTTTAATGGAGGATTCATTGCTTGTAAAACTAGTGGAGCAACAAAAATAAGTGCCACAAGTAAAACCACTAAAAGAATTATTCCAGCAATTATCTTTGGATCAATATTACTTTCAGGCAAGTCGATCCTAGGTAAATCTATCTTTGGTCCGTAAACTGACATGACAAAAGAAGTGATTTGGATTATTTAAAACTTACTTTTTGATTATATTTTCTAAAAAAATTACGGCAAAGTGAATAATTGATCATCTTTTGCATCAAAAAGTTTTGCACGAACACCAGCATCAAGCCACGCATGAGCATAAGAAAAAGCAGCTAGGGCAGTAAGTAGTTCTTTTTTCTCGACGAAATACTTTGCATCATTATAATAATTATTAGACATCGACAAAAAGTCTTCTGCAACTAATTTATCCTTAGACGAAAGGTTTTTAGAAATTTTAATTTCAATTAACGCTCTTTTTGTTAACTTTTCATATTTATTTACTTTTTCAATCAAAGCTTTATCTAAATTGTTTTCAATCATAAATAATCACTCAATTAATTTAGAGTAAATTAAAACATTTTTTCCAAAAATTCTCTTTCTTTTTCGTTTGCTTTACCAATAATAATCAAACTTTGCGGGAATAAGTTATTCATTTCTTTAAAACCCAATATATTTTCTTTACCAAAAATTATTTTTTGTTTATTCGAAGCCATTGCCATTAAAGCCACATATTCAAAAATTTTTTTGTCATTTCTTTTTTTTGAAATCTTATCCATTATTTCAATTGCTTCTTTGCAAGTCATTAATCTTTGTGGAGTTTCATCTTTTTTTATATCAAGTAAACACAGCGTATGTAAACCTATTTTTTGATTTTCCAACATCTGATCATAAAATGTTTCAGGCGCATAATCTTTTGAATGATAACAAACAGTTATTGTTCGACCAAATTTATACTCATCAAGACCACTCTCTGCAATAGTATTAGTAACTGAAATCCCAGGAATTACTTTCACTTTTATTTCTTTTTCTTTCGCATCAAGAATTAATTGCATATGCGTTGTTGCAGTTAAAGCATTTCCTATAATTAATAATGCGACATCATTACTTTTTGCAGATAATAATGCCGACTCAAAACCCTCTTCAATACCATGTCGGCCTAAAACAAAAACATTTTTCCCAATAATTTCGCTTAATTCAGTAAGATTACCTTGAGAATATTCTGAAGTGTACCCTTCCAAAAATACTTGTGCACAACCCTTAATTGCATCAATTGCTTCAAGAGTAATTTGTTTTGGTTTTAACCCAATTCCTATTAAATACAACATTTTTATCAAATAAATTCTTGCAAGAAAGGTTTTAATACTACTTTTATTACAAATAAATTATGCCTTTTAAAACAAGTATTGTTCCTTATAGAAGTTCAAAAGGAAGAACAGCAATTGGATCCATAGGAAGTTTAAATGAAAAACCAATGAAAACCGTGAAAAGACCAAATTTAGTAAATAATGGAAAAGTCCCAGTTCAAAAAGTCGTTGATATTCGTTCTCCTGAAAAAATTGTAGGACTCTTTGGAACAAGCATTCAAGCAGATGTTGCAAGAGAAATTGTTGATGTTGTAAGAGTAAAACCAACAATAGCTGTTGCTGATATCACTTCAAGGATAGCTAGCAAATTAAAAAAAAGAACCACACAAACAAAAAAAGTTATTACTCAAAAAGAAATAGAAAGAGTATACAAAACTCTGTTACTAAAAAAAATAATTGCTGAAAAGAAATATAATTATTAAAGAAAAATAATTGCTCAAAAGAAATAATAATTAAAAACTAAAATTAATAACTAAGATTTATTTCTTTTTCTTTAAACCTTTTTTTGAAACATCTTCTGAAATGAGTTTTGCTCGATCGATTTTCTTTTTTGTTTTTGAAGGATATTTTTCTCTAATATAAGTTAGAACTTTTTCTTTTAATCTTGTTAAATAAGTTCTTTGGAAAGTTGCAGCGGCTGCAGGAATGTGACCTCCGCCCCTACCATGTTTTGCTTCTTTAACTGCAAAAGATGCTAGTTGTCCACAATCAATTTTAAAATCACTTCTTCTAAATGATGCACCAAAATTTACTCCTTGGTCTTCAAAAATAATAATAGTGCTAGCAGGCAATTCTTTTGAAATCAAGTTACTTAATTTTGATCTAAAATTTGGTTTTGTTTCAAAAAAATAAACATTAGCATCTTCAACAAAAGTTGCTTCTTTATAAAATCTTTTTCTTTCCTCTTCTAAAGCTAAATCAAATTCTTTTTTTAGATCCGCAAACCAAGAAGTAAACAAATCTCTAGGAGACTTTGAAGAACACAAAAATTCAAACAAATCAGTTATTTTTCTTGAATGAAATGCAGTAATACAACCAACAATTCCCGCAAGTTCATGCAATTCTTTTTCTGAAAGCGTATGTCCCTTTATTACTTGTTTTATAAAAGAACTCCATTCTTTAAACGCATAATCTCCAATAACTCCAATAGCACAAATCCAATCAATTCCCCCAAAAATATCATAAACCATTTTAGAAGTAGGGTAATGAGAGGGAGTTACTTTTGAAAAATCCCAGGGTTTTATAGAAAAATATTCTGTTTGAGAAAAATTTAGCGGCAAAGTTTGGTGGTGATCAATAATTAAAAATTTTCCAGTATTTGCTCCCACACTTTCTAAAACGTCAGAAATAAAACTCTCATTTAAATCTAAAAAAACTGTTCGATCAAATTGTGTTCTATTAAAATCATCAAAAAATCTAGCTTGTTTCATATTATGGTCATAAAAAAAAACTTTAGAATTAGCTCCATTCATATCAAGAAATAGTTTTGTTTGAACCGCTGCAGTTAAACCGTCTTCATCATTATCACAAACAATAGCCACATTCATTCCTGGTTCAATTGCTAAAAAATCGAACACCTCTCGTTTAACTAATGCAATAGATTTCACGCACACCAAGCCTTCGAATAAATAAAGAAAAACAACCTTATATTCTTTTCTGAACACTCGTTAATTAGCTAAAACCATTCATTTTGGCTAATTTGGTGAAATTATGCAGCAAAGAGAATTTTTAAGAAAACAAATGCTAAAAAAGACAAGGGAACAAATTGAAGAAAAATTTGCTGGAAAGGAGATACACATAATAAAAGCCGTAAACTTATTATCCGATCTTGACTCAATAAACAACTTAATGAGTGAAAATGTTAGCGAATGGAAAATGCGACAACCTACTGGAAATGCACAAATTGCATATTCTGAGTTAGAAAAAAATGTTCAAAACATTAATGAAGAAAACCAAAAATTGACTAAATTCATTGAAGAGGAAATGAATGCAGAATTTCCAAATTTTTCAAAATTAGCTACTCCTATAATTGGAGCAAAGTTACTTGCAAGTGCAGGATCAAAAAAGAGATTATGTTTTGCTCCCGCATCAACAATACAAGTTTTGGGAGCAGAAAAAGCGCTCTTTAATCACATAAAACACAATGCAAAATGCCCAAAACACGGACACTTATTTAATCACCCACTTCTTCAAAAGTTATCAAAACAAAAAAGAGGAAAAGCTGCCAGAGTAATGGCAGGAAAATTATCAATAGCTTTAAAACAAGATTATTTTAATGGAGAAAATACTAGTGAACAAGAACTAAAAGATTTAGAAAAAGTAATTAACAAAATTGCTAGTGAACCAGAAAAAATAAAAAAAACCATTGCACCTCAACAAAATTCAAGTCAACACAGAACTTTTACTCCTGAAGAAAGACGAGCATTTTTTCAAAAACAAAATTTAGAAAAAACTATCCCTAAAGAGAAAGAAAGAACTAACTATAGTACACAAACTAATCAAGATAATAAATTCAAAAAATTTAATAAATTTAAAAAGTTTAAAAGAAGTTATTAATTATTTTCAAATTAGAATATAGTTTTTTTAATTCTTATTACAAAATGATTTTTATGGAAAAAATATTTGAAGGAATTTTCTCTGACAAAAAATCTATTTATACAAAAAATCTTTTACCCGGAAAAAAAGTTTATGGAGAAAAAACAATAATGGAAAATGGTGTCGAATATAGAGAATGGAACCCTTTTCGTTCAAAATATTGTGCAGGAATAAAAAACGGTTTAACAAAAAATATTTTTTCTAAAGCTAAAACAGTACTTTACTTGGGAAGTGCGGAAGGAACCACCGTGAGCCATGTTTCTGATATTGTTGGAAAAGAAGGGGCAATATTTTGTGTGGATTTAAGCGAAATTGCTATGAATAAATTAACAAAATTGGCTGAAGAAAGAGAAAATATTTACCCCATATTAAGTGATGCTCAAGTAATTGATAATTATAAAGAATTTTTTGAAGAAAAAGTTGACGCATTATTTCAAGACATTTCTCAAAGAAACCAAGCTGAAATATTTTGTAAAAACGCACAATTTTTAAAAAAAAATAGTTATGGCTGTTTGTCTTTAAAAACAAAAAGCATTTCTCAATCAAAAGATAAAAAAGACGTGTTAGATGAAGAAAAAAAGATTTTAGAAAAAGAATTTATTATTGAACAAGTAATTTCTATTGAACCTTACGAAAAAGAGCATTATTTAATTTTAGTTAAGAAAAAGTAATACTTAAAAAATAAATTTTAATAAAAATAAACCTTAACAAAAAGTTTATTAAAAATGGTGAATTAATGAAGAAAGAATTGATGAGAAAGTTTTTTCACATATTTTTTGGAACAATAATTCTTTTACTTATTTACATCCTTGGGACTAATCTAAGTTTGTACTTACTTTTAATCTTTACAATAATTGGTTTCTTGTTAGGTTATTTAATAAAAAAAGGTCTAAAAATAAAACCACTCACTTCAATAATCACTTTTGTTGAAAGAGAAAATGAGAAACACTTTCCCGGAAAAGCAGCAGTTATGTTTTTCTTGTCAAGCATAATAATACTTCTTTTATTCCAACAAGAAAAACTACTTGTAATATCTATCTTAGGAGTACAAATTTATGCTGACGGATTAGCAGCACTTATTGGAAAAAAATTTGGTAAAATCAAAATTATTAATAAAAAAACTGTTGCAGGAACAAGTGCCTTTTTTATTATAAGTTATTTTTGTTTATTTCCATTCTTTGATCCCCTAACAGCAGTTTTTTTAGCAATCATTGCATCTGTAATTGAGGCACTACCGTTGGACGATAATTTTTCTGTGCCTGTAGGATTAGGAATAATAATTGAACTAATTAAATTAATTTAATGAAAATAAATCAATTCCTTAACTTCTCCAAAAAATTATAAAAAACTTAACTTAAAGAACTTAAATATTAACTAACATAAATACAATAAAGCCCCGTAGTATAGTGGATAGTACAAGTCACTCCTAATGATTAGACCCGGGTCCAACTCCCGGCGGGGCTGTTACTATTTTTTAAAAAAAGTAACTAAACAAATTCATTTAAAACAACTAACAATTAAATTAATCTATTGTGAACTTATGAAAAAGATTGGATTAGTTTTAATAATAGTTTCGATTATAATGATCCTAATTACTACCTCTTTTACTTTCGAATTTATTGCAAGAGGAGAAGAATTACACAAAACTTGCTCATTACCTGATAATGTTTGCCCATTTATCGAATATCCTTGGCAATCAATATTTTTGATAATAATTGAGTTAGCAATTGGAGGTTATGGGGCTTATTTATTTTCCACAAAGAATAATCCAACCTCCTCACAAAAAACTGATTTAATCAATGCAAAAAAACAATTAACTAAACTAATTGGCGATGAAAAAATAGTTTATGAATTATTAATTGAAGAAAATGGGTTATTATTTCAAAGCAAGATTGTTGAAAAAACAAATTATTCTAAAGTAAAAATAAGCAGAATACTTGATTCTTTAGAAAGCCAAGACTTAATTGAAAGAAAAAGAAGAGGAATGACTAATTTAGTTATTCTAAAATAAACAACCTCCCTTTTTTATTGAAACTATTCTGAAACTAGTTTCATTACTACTCTTAAATGTCGTTTCAAAAGCAATAAACTTAATGGAGGTTTATTTAATGGACAAAAGAATATTAGTTGTAAGCGGGATTGTTTTAATTGCAATAATCTCTCTTGTTGGAGCACAATATTTGAGCCAACAAAGTGTTAAAGCAAATGATAACAATCAAACAAGTTGTACTGGTGATTGTAACCTTACAAACACTTGCGAAAATTCAACTTGCACAGCAAAAACAACAGGAATTTGTAATTGTGGAAGTTGTCAAGGAAATTGTTCAAGTACAAATACCTGTAGCAGTTCAACTTGTACAGCAAAAACAACCAACACTTGTGGTTGTTCAAAATAATTGAAAAATGGGGGATCATTTTCCCCATTTTCAAAAACATAAAATTAAAAACTACTTCAACACAAATATTATTATGAAAAGAGCATTTCCAGAAAAACATCTAACAGCGCCCATGAAAAAGGGTGCGGATGCATTTAAAACTTCTAAAAAATTTAGGGAAAGAATTGGATGGGGTAGAAGCGTTGCACCAAGAAATGTTACTCAAGATACGCTTGCAGCTTCAATTCAAAATTCAATGAAAGCAGATCATAGAAACCAATTATTAACAAATTTATTTAGAGAATTTAGTGTAGATAATCGTAAAGGAAGTGAATTTGAGCGCCTAACTAAAGAACTTAGTTTGAAAGATGACAAAGGAAAATTAATTAATCCAGACCTTAATTTGTACAAAGCACGACTTAAAACAATATTTCTTGGAACGACACCTAGCGCAGAACAAGTTAGTGAATTTGAAAGAATTTGGGCAGAACACATGGGATTAATGAAACGACAAAAAGAAATAAAAACTGCTCTTAGTGGAATAAATGCGGATTCTGTCAGAATTAATAAGCAAGGGAAAGTTTTTGTAGTTGAAGAAAAAAGTTTTTGGCAAAGAATTCTAGACTTTTTTAAATAAAAAATAAACCAAACCAAATTTGTTAATAGACAGTTGTCGAAACTCTTTTTAATTGGTTTGGAGTAATTATTAAGTATGGATAAATTAGCAATGACAATCGCTGGAGAAATCGCACTCTCATCTGATCCGGGCGGATCAATGAAAAAGTGGAGAGAAATTTTTGCGATACACCAAACAGAACTTGCTAACCACTTAAAAGTTTCTTCCTCAACAATTAGTGATTATGAGGGAGGACGAAGAAAAAATCCTGGGATAAATGTTGTTTCAAGACTTGTGAACGCTTTAATTGAACTTGACAAAATGAGAGGGGCAAAAGTAGTAAAACAACTTGAAAAAGATTTTAAACAAGAAGAATCCCCAGCATTTGATAGTCACGAATTTTCTAGCGGAATAAAAGCCACTGAT
>CAZJVN010000030.1:0-11372 GCA_964549775.1 uncultured archaeon
ATAGAAGGGAAACCTTCTATTTATCCCTATTTATAAAGGATTTCTACAGAGCCATTTTTTTGTTATTTCCATCAAATATTGCTTTATATCCACTTATTGGGATAAAATTTTTTCCAAAACAATTAATGTCATTAATTAATACATAGTTTCCGTCTAGTTTTGAGTTAATGTTTTGTAATTCATCACAATTACTTATTGTAATAGTTGCTGCGAAAACTATTTGAGAGAATGCGAGTAAAAAAAATAAAGAGAGAATTTTTTTTAGTTGGTGCATGTATTATTAGTTATTTTTTTAGAATATAATAGTTTACTTTAACTCAATTTTTAACTTTTTTTAGAAACAAAAAAGTTTTTTCCCCTCTGTCATAACACCTTTCGTCAATACGTGATTTTTGGATAGCTTTAAATTCTATAAGAAATAGAAATTAATAGAAACCTGGTGGGAATAATGCAAAAAGATATTAAAGAAAAGATAAATTTGCGTGATAATTTCTCTTACTATTTTGAAATACTAAAACCTTACTTTTGGTTACTAGTAATTATTTTAGTGATAGTTTTCTTTTATGCAGGAATTGAAGTTGGACAAAATTATTTATTAAAACTTTTAATTGATGAAGCCGGATTATTTGCCGCCAACACTATCAACACCGCTCAATTTGTTGAATTTATTTTTCTCCTTGCCATAATATATTTTGTTTCAATGATAATTTCTTCAATTTTGAAATACCACAGAATCACATTTTTGAATACCTTGGAAACTTCTCTAATCTTTGATGCAAAAGCGGATATTTTTAATCACTTAATTAGATTGTCTCACAGTTTTCACACAACTAATAGAACTGGGAGTTTAATTTCAAAAATGATTAGAATTGGAAAAGGAATAGAATCTTTAACGGATTTTATAACTTTTCACGGATCTCCATTAATATTAAAGTTATTAATTAGTTTTGTAATAATTGCACTCTTTGATTTACAAGCTGCAATAATAGTTTTACTAGCTTGCATAGCATTCATAATATACAGTTTTGTTGTTCTTGGTCAACAACAAAAAGCAAATATTGAACGAAATGATGCGGAAGATTATGAAAAAGGATTCATTAGTGATGTATTCACAAACATTGAAACTATAAAACATTTTGGAAAAGAAAATCAGATAAATTTTTTATTTGACAAAGTATCAACAAATTCAAGAAATAAGTTACTAAAATTTTGGGATTATTATGCAGTAATGGATATTGGATTTATTTTGATATTTGGGTTTGGAACAATCGCTTTAATGTATTTCACTCTTGACAAATTTATTTTAGGACAAATTACTATCGGTTCTCTAGTTTTTATTTACACAAGTTATTTAGGTTTAGTTAATCCTTTGACAGAATTCATGTGGGGAGTAAGAAGAACTTATGAAGCAATGTCAGACATACAAGGGGTAGTTGAATTTAGAAAAGTAAAAATGGATGTAGCTGACAAAATAGGGGCAAAAGAACTAAAAATAAAAAAAGGAGAAATTGTTTTTGAAAATATAAAATTTAATTATGGGAGAAAAGATGTAATAAAAAAATTTAATTTAAAAATAAAACCAAACGAAAAAGTGGCTTTTGTTGGGCATTCTGGTGCAGGGAAAACAACTCTTGTAAAATTACTTTACCGGTTATATGATGTTAAAGAAGGGAAAATACTTGTAGACGGGAATGATATTAGAGAGCTAAAACAAGAATCGCTAAGAAACGAATTAAGTATTGTTCCTCAAGAGTGTGTATTATTCAATGACACAATTTACAATAATGTTTTGTTTTCTAACCCTAAAGCTACAAAAAAACAATTCCTTAACGCACTAAAAGTTGCTCAACTTTATGATTTTGTGAAGGAACTACCTGAAAAAGAGAACACTATTGTTGGAGAGCGTGGAATAAAACTTTCTGGAGGAGAAAAACAAAGATTATCTATTGCTCGAGCGGTTATTGCAAACAAAAAAGTTCTAGTGCTTGATGAAGCAACATCCTCTCTCGATTCGGTAACAGAAAAAGAGATACAAAAATCTTTATTCAAATTAATGGAAGGAAAAACAACAATAATAATTGCGCACAGATTGAGTACAATAATGCAGGCTGATAAAATTATTGTGATGGAAAAAGGAGAAATAAAACAAATCGGTTCTCACGAAGAACTTACTAACAAAAAAGGGCTATACAAAAAACTTTGGGAACTACAAAAAAGTAAAGCAATTAGAGCATAAACAAAAAAAAACAAAAAAATTATCTAATTTCAATAGGTTTGTTTGTTTAAATAATTTTATATACTTCTTTTTCATAATCTAGGTATGTCAACAAATCAAAAAAAAGTAATTCTTGTTATTAGAGATGGTTGGGGCTATCGAAAAGAAACAAAAAATAACGCAATTGCTCAAACTCCCACACCAAACACGGATCTCTTAATGAAAAATCATCCAAACACTTTACTAAAATGCTCTGGAGAAAATGTTGGGTTACCAAAAGATTTTCAAGGAAATTCAGAAGTAGGACATTTAACTATTGGGTCGGGAAGGATAATTTTACAATCTTTAACAAGGATAAATAAAGCAATTGAAGATAAAACATTTTTTTCAAATCTTGATTTTTTAGCAGCAATAAATTTAGCAAGAAAAAACAAATCCTCTTTACACTTAATTGGATTATTTCAAACAGAAGGGGTGCACGCACACTTAGATCACTTAACTGCATTACTTGAGCTTTGTAAACAGGAAAAGTTTTTTGATGTAAAAATTCACGCAATTACTGATGGGAGAGATTCTCCTGTAGAAAACAGTTTAATTCATGTAAAAAAAATAGAAGGACTACTAAAAAAAATTGGTTTTGGAGAGATAGTAACTATTAGTGGAAGATTTTATACAATGGATAGAAACCAACGGTGGGAAAGAACAAAACAAGCTTACGAGTGTATTGTTGAGGGAAAAACATTAGTAAGTTACAAAGATTCAATTAAATCAATTAGTCAAAGTCATAAAGAAAAAATAACTGACGAATTTATTATTCCAAGGAAAAAAATAAATTATGAAGGGTTTAAAGAAAATGATTCAGTAATATTTTTTAATTTCAGAACTGATAGAACAAGACAATTAACCCAAAGTATTGTTGAAAGAAAATTTTTGGGTTGGAGAAGAGAAAAAAGGAAAATACATTTTGTTGCAATGACTCAATACTACTCTCCAATGAATGCTAGTGTTGCATTTGATGATATTCCTCTAAAAAATATTTTAGGAGAGGTTATAGCAGAAACAGGAGTAAGACAATTAAGGATTAGTGAAACGGAAAAATATGCGCATGTAACTTTCTTTTTTAATGGACAAAATGAATCTCCTTATAGAAACGAAGAAAGAATACTTATTCCAAGTCCAAAAATCGCAACTTACGATTTACAACCAGAAATGAGTGCAAAAGAAGTTACTGAAAAATTAATTGCTGAAATTAATTTAAATAAACACGATTTTATTGTAACAAACTTAGTCAACTGTGATATGGTTGGGCACACAGGAAATCTTGAGGCAATAAAAAAAGCAATTTCTACAGTTGATGAGTGCGTTGGAAAAATAAGTGAAGCAGGACTAAAAAACAATTACACTTTACTAATTTTTGGGGATCATGGAAACGCAGAAAATCAATCACAAAAATGGAGTACTAGCCACACCTTAAATGATGTCCCTTTAATTTTAGTTACTAATAATGAAAAACTAAAAAAAATAAAACTTGCTAGTGGAATGGGGCTTAAAGATATTGCTCCAACAGTACTTGAAATAATGCAAATAAAAAAACCATTAGAAATGACTGGAAAAAGCATTTTAAAAAAATAATTATGAAAAAAGAGGGATTTTTATGATGGAAGAAATGGCGTTAAATTACTTTAGAGGACTTAGTAAGAGCGAAAAGAAGCAATTAATGAAAAAAATAGTGAATTCTTTAGATGAAGAAGAAAAAATTGATTTGGCTAAACTTTTGTTAAAAAAGTAAGCTTTTCTTATTTTCAAAAAAGAGCTCGTCAATTGATTTATAAAGCTTTTCAGATTAATTTTTCTAGGTAAATGGTGTAATTAAATGGCAAAAAGATCAAGAGACACTAGTCGATTCAAAAAAACAAAGGCTAGACAAAGATGGAAATGGACTAAAAAGAAAATGAAAAGAAGAAAAAGAAAAAAAAGATATTTAAAACAAAGAGCAAAGTAAATAAATTGCTCAATTATTTTAAATCGTTTTGCGGGAAAGTATTTTTCCGCAAAGCAAAATTCTTTTTTTCTAAAAATTCTTTTTAATTCTTATAAAAAACTTAAGTTCAGACTAAATTTTAATTAATTTTTCATAAACATTCTAAGAAAAGTTGCTAATTATTTTAAGTATTTAAAAAAAAGATAAAATAAGTAAACTATTTTTTATTTTTTAATATTTTTTATCTTAAGAAAAAGAAGATTAACCAATTTGCTATTATGAATAAGATTGTTGCAATGTATGTTGCTCTGTAACTTATTTGCATGTTTGCTTTTTGTGGATTTAAAATTGCATCTTTTAATAAAGGCAGAACTAAAAGTGCTCCAATAATTGCAAGCGCGTATTGAGGGGGTAAAAAACCAAGCCACTTTTCTTGAAGAGTTACTCCATTAATTAAAACAAAAATGTACGCAAGAGCGCCTAAAATCATTGCAGAGTAAGACATTAACTTTACTTTTCCTTCAGTAAGAAGAGCAACAGTACTATTCATTTTTACTTTCTTATCGTGTCCACTTGAAAACATTCTGTACAAAGAATATCCACTAAATTGTAACCCTACTACAAAAATTATTGGTAATATTGGAAACGGATAAGTAGATAATCTATAAAATGAAACAAACAAAACTAGCCCTGAAAGATATCTAAATACAGGGTTAACCATTGAACCTGAAATTAGGTCAAAGTATTTTCTTGATTTTAATCGATAAGGTTTCATTGTGTAAAGGAACTGATTTAGAATCATGCAAAGTAAACAAAATAATAATAAAAAATTATTCAAAATAAAAGGAATAGCTATACCTAATGCAATTAATAAAAATGAAAACCACTTAGCTTGAATTGGAGAAACTTTTCCACAAGGAATGGGTCTATTTTTTTTAACTGGGTGAAGTAAATCAATTTTCCAATCAGTTAAATCGTTTAACGCATAAAGTCCTGACCATAAGAAAGCTACACTAAAAAAACCAAAAACAAAAAGCAAAGGATCAATATAGGATAAATAAATATAATAAGCCATGAAAGTTGCAAGAGTCATATTTAGAAGTGGTTTACTCCACTCAATCGGTCTGCCAAGTTCAACAAAACCAAGAAATTTTTCAAGTAAAGACCATTTTTTGTTATGAGCAACTGTTGTAGAAGAAATTTTTGCTAATTTTTTTGATTTATTTTTAGTTTTACTCATCTCAAAATTAACGAATTAATTATTTATAAACCTGTTGTGATTAATTTAATCATGACAAAACCAGTTCATGGAAAGAACTTTGATAACCAAGAATTTTATTATGAAAGTCTAGTTGGAAAACTTCTTGGAAGTAAAGCTCGAGAAAAATTAATTGCTGAAGAACTAAATAAATTAAAAAAAACAGACAGCTTTCTTGAGGTGGGTTGTGCACAAGGACATTATTTAAAAAAAGCTATTTTAAAAACCAAAAAATGTTTTGGTGTTGATGTTTCAAAAGATTTTGTAGAACGGGCAAAAAAAACAAAAGCGACTTGTTTTGTATCAAGTGCAGAAAAACTTCCTTTCAAAAAAGAAATGTTTGATGTAGTGCTTTGCACTGAAGTTTTAGAACACGTTAAGGATTGGAAAAAAGCAGTTATGGAAATAAAAAGAGTATTAAGGAAAGGGGGAAAAGCAATAATTACTATCCCTCTTGAAAAATCATTATTTTGGAGAGTGGGTTCAATAATTTTTCCACCAAAAGAATGGAGAGGACACATAAATTTACTTGAAAGTAAAGAAATTGAAGAAGAATTTTTCAAAACAACTATTAAAAAAATGTCTTTAGAAAAAAAACAATTAATACAAACCCCAAGCAAAACTATAAACAAATTTTTTCCAAAAAGAGAAAAGATTTCAATGTATTGTTTTTTTGTTTTCAAAAAAGGTTAATTAATAAAAATAATTGGTTTAAAAAAAATTAATGCGACAAAAAGGGTGTTGTAAAGCCAATATAACAAGTGATTGTTTAAAGAGTATTACAAAGGAAGGATGTCTTTGAAAGTACTATTTGTTGTTCAAGAGGGTCCAGATTCAGGAATCACAGTTTATTCAAAAAGCGTGGCTGAAGAGTTAAGAAAAAGAGGATTTACTGTAAACATTGATGAAAAATACAACGAAAAATATGATTTAATTCACATTCACGGTAGACCACACATTGGAATAATACAAAACATTATCCAAAAAATGAATGTTCCAATTGTAACAACTACTCACATGACTACAAAAGAACTTGACGGATTAATACCAAAACCACTAATTTGGGTGGCAGAATATTACTTGTTTGGTTTACACAAGGTTTGTTCAAAAATATTTGTTACAGCTCCAAGCATTATGCGAGAACTTAATAAAAAGAAAAAATTTAGAAAAAAATTAGTTTACTTGGGGTATTCAGTTAATTTAGAAAGATTTATTGACAAGAAAGTTGACAAGAATGAATTTAAGAAAAAATATAAGCTTGATCCTAAAAGGAAAATGATTCTTTGTGTTGCTTCAATTCAAAAAAGAAAAGGATTTTTTGATTTTATAGAGACTGCAAAAAAACTCCCCCAGTATGATTTTGTATGGATAGGAAAAATTCCGCAAACTCCTTATTTAGAAAAAAAAGAAGAATTAGTAAAGACTGTAAAAGAAACAAAACCAAAAAATGTTTACTGTCCAGGAACAATGTTTGGAGAAGAATTAGTAAAAGCATTTTACTCTTCAGATCTTTTCTTTCTACCTTCTTATGCAGAAACTTTTGGTTTAGTAATAATTGAAGCAGGTGCTGCAAAAAAACAAATATTAGTAAGAGACTTACCAGTTTATAATCAATTTAAAAAATTTGTTCAAACTTATAAAAAACATCCTGAAGAAAAAATTGTAGAAATTTTAGAAAACCAAAAAAAGTATCCTTTTGAAAATAATAAAGCTAGAAAAGAAATACAAAAATTCTTCATAAAAGAACACGTTGATGGCTTAGTAAGAGAATACAAAAAATTAATTAAACAAAAAAAGAATGAAAGAAGAAACCAAATGAAAATATTACACCAACAATTAGAAAGACTAAAAAAATACAAAAAGAAAATGCATCATTACAAGAAAAAAATGAAAAAATACCACAAAAAAATAAAAATGATTTCAAAAAAGTTCCAAAAAGACAATCAGTTGTATTTCAAATAATTTAGAATTAATTAAAAATTGAAAATAGAGGGATAGTGGTTTTTTGAAAAAAAAGTTTATCAAAACTGTTAAAGAATTAATTAATGATAATTTTTTGTCAAAACTTTTTTTCTATTTTGCTTGCCTTTTGTTTGTTTTTTTAGGATTAACTTTTTTTTATTTTGGAGATTTAAGTTATTGGGATGCTGTGGGACACCTTGATTCTGGTAGATTTATTAATGAAAATACGCTCCCCGATTTTACTGGTTTTAATGCAAAATATCTTTTGGGATTTGAACAAAATTTGTTTTACAATCCATTATTACATTACTTTGAAGCATTGTTAATGCTTTTATTTAGCCCGACTCTTACAGGAAAATTAGTTCTATCTTTGCTTTTAATTATTTTTCCTTTTACTATTTATTTTTTCTCAAAAAAAATTACTCCAAATTTTAATGAAGCAAGGTATTTGTCAATTTTGATAATGGCTTTTTGGGTACTAATAGATAATTTGGCTGATTTTTCTGCAGGAACTCCTGGTATTGGACCAAATTCAACTCTTCAAGTAGGTTTAATTCCAGCATTTCTCATAGCTCCCCTAACTTTCATTTTTTTAGGAATTTTAATTGATGTTGTTAATAAAAAAAGATCTTGGGTAATTGCTTCAATATTTTTATCACTTATTTTATTAACACATTTTTCGGGTTTTGGGGTTGCACTATTCTTAATTTTTTATATTCTCATTGAAAAACAGAAAAGAATCTTGTTAATGAAAATTTTATTTACTTCACTAATTCTAACTGCTTTTTGGTGGATTCCATTTGTAACTTATTACTCGTTTGTCCCTCAAGCAGTATTTATAGGAAACATTCCTCAAATTTTAATTATTTTAACATTAATTTCATTTATTATTTCAATTACTCAAAAAGATTCTTTCATAAAAGCAATCTCAATTTTTTGTTTCGCATTATTATTGTTATGGATGTACACTACTTATTTTCAAGCTCCTTTTCAGTTTTTTAGATTACAACCCCTAATTGTATTGTTTGTCATAATTCCTATTTACAAATTTATTTTAACAAAAAGATTTGATTATTTAAAAAAATCAATTGTGATAATATTTTTTGCAATTCTTGTACTTGGTTTTTTTTCACAAATAAAAATTTCAACAACCAATACTATTGAAATTTATTCAGAAAATGATTTTGATGGAAGATTATTATTTTTAAAACAAGAAGATTACTTGTCAGAATTTCATACTACTTATATTGATACGACAAATCAAATTGATGGGCTTAGCGCAAACGGTTTGTTTGTTGAGTCAACAAAAACTAGTGAACTCATTTGTGCTTTAATGGTTCATCTGGACCCCGATTTTAGGTGTTGGGGGGTTGTAACAAACAAAAAAGAAAGATACTCTTTTGGTGTTCTTGAAAAACAATTAAATGTTTTGGGGATAAATTGGATCGTTGCAAGTAGTGCTCCAACAAATCTATTGAGTATTGAATCAAAAGAGGTTTTACTAAAAAGAACTACTACTGTCTATGATGACTCTTTCTTTTTTGTACCAACTCATAGTTATAAAGTCGAAAAAATAAAGTATGTTTACCAAGTAAATGATACTAATTTAATTGAAATTCCTAACTTTGTTTACACAAAAAATATTGGTGGGGAAAGAGAATGGACTAATTTTGTAATGGATTGGTTTTTTACTAAGGATAAAGCAGTTTATATAAAAAATAATTTAAAAAGTAATCCAAATGATTTTAATTATAGTTTTGAAAAAAAGAAAAATTATGATTTAAATTATTCTTTTAACCAAAATTATTCTCAAATAAATATTAATGTTGATGGGGATGAAGAGATTCCAATTTTAATTAAATTTAATTTTGATCCAAGATGGGTTGCTTATGACCAAGATGGAAAAATAATTCCAATTTATATTGCTAGTCCTTATTCAATGTTGGTTATTGGGAGAGGGGAAATAACTTTAAAGAATCAACCCAACCTAAATTTAGTAGATATAATTGCAAGAATTATTAGTTTGATTGGAATCATTTTTGTATTATTAAAATTGTTTTTATTTGGTGAAAAAAATTATGAAAAAAATTAAAGAAAATTTGTTGAAATTAAAGAAACACAGTGAAATTAAAGTTAAAGAAAACTTTTCTGGAAAAGCTGACTTATTATTGTTCATTATTGTAATAATTCTTGGTTTGTTTATTTTACATGCTTATTATCAAGGTTTTAATAATTATTATAATTCTAACGAATCAGAAAAAATGATTCTTGATTTAAGAGAAAATATTTTAAAAAATGATTACAATAAACCCTTGAGTTATCATTATCTTTCAAGCGGGGATATTTATTGTTTATACAAAAATGGAGAAGAATTATTCATCAAAAACAACATTATTTTTTTTGTTAATGACGAGAAAGGTTACTATGCAACATTTGGGAATACAATAATTAATGATTTTGATTTTGATCCAATTGATGATAATAATTCAGAAGTCTTTTTTGAAGCTTTAGGAAAACCAATTGAGTGTAAAATTAATGCTTCTGAAGAAAATGGTTTTTATAAAAAAGCACTAACTTTTGTTAATAAAATATTGTGAAATTACCAAAAAAAATAAACAAAAATAAGAAAATTATTTGAAAAATTAATAAAAAATCTTCAAAAATTCCAAAAAAAGCTCAAAAAATCACTTTTTTTAGGACAACTTGGTTTTTCCAATTAAAGCCAGATTTTCGAAGAAATTTTCGATAGGTTTATAAAGGTTGAGTGTACCAAATAGATAAGCAATGGTTGATTGCCTGGTGGCACCTAGTAAAACCAAATGGTTTTACGTGGCGTCGTGAAGCTTTGCTTCATAACGCACTTTGCTAGAGTTAAATTGGCCAATTGGTTGTGACTAGTTGACGCAAGTTCTCACACTGAACACTTCGCTTTAGGGCGGAATTCGGTTTTTTAATGTTAAACTCGGTTTTTCGAGTTTAGAAAAGTCCAATGATTAGTAGCGTAAGCTATTGATTTTTTTGGCACGTGAGTATCTCTGTTTTTAGAGATATGATGTTGGTTAGTGGTTAGATAAACATATTTCACAAATTAATTTTTGTGAGGTAAGATTATCATTGATTTGATTTATCAAGTCAATTTTTGAGTTTTGTGTAATAATAGCTCAAAGCCAATTTCAAAAATAAGTTTCAAAATAATTCAATACTATGCCAGAACATTTATTTGTTCAAGGTTCAATTGGATGAATTCCAGCTGATCCTACTGGCGGGAACTGCTATCGAAATCCGGCTCAAGACATGCAAGTCGTAAGTGCCTGGAAAGGTGCTTGGCGAACGGCTCAGTAACACGTAACTAACCTACCCTTAAGAACAACCAATCCCGGGAAACTGGGTTTAATGTTGTGTAGATAAACTATACTGGAATGTTTGTTTGTCGAGAGGATGCGCACTATTCCGTGCGTTATCGCTTGAGGATGGGGTTGCGGCGCATTAGGTAGTTGGCGGGGTAAATGCCCACCAAGCCAGTGATGCGTACGGGCCCTGAAAGGGGTAGCCCGGAGAAGGGAACTGAGACAAGGTCCCTAGCCCTACGGGGTGCAGCAGTCGCGGAACCTTTACACTGCACGAAAGTGTGATAGGGGGATTTCGAGTGCTTCCATTGGAAGCTTTAGCCAAACCTAAATCGTTTGGCGAATAAAGGGGGGGTAATATACGTGCCAGCCGCCGCGGTAATACGTAATCCCTAAGTGGTTCCCACTTGTATTGGGCCTAAAACGCCTGTAGCCTGTGAGTTAAGTCTTTGGTGAAAACGGACAGCTCAACTGTTCGAATGGCTAAAGATACTGGCTTGCTTGAGGAAATAAGACGTGAAGAGAATTTTTGGGGTAACGGTGAAATGTTATGATCCCAAAAGGACTACCAGTAGCGAAGGCGCTTCACGAGGATTATCCTGACGGTGA
>CAZJVN010000031.1:0-10357 GCA_964549775.1 uncultured archaeon
CCTTCTTGTCTTTCGGTTGATTTTCTTAATAATATACAGGGTTTTTTGAATATTAAACTTTCTTCCTGAATAGATCCTCCATCAGTTAAGATTAATGAACTTTTACTAATTAAATAGATAAAATCTGAATAATTTTTGTTCTTCATTAGTATGATGTTTTTGTTTTCTTTTATTTTATTAAGTAAATCAAATTCTTCTAATTTGTTTTTTGTATTATCATGAAGAGAAAATAATATTGGAACCTTACAACTTTCAATAATTTTAATAATATTTATCATTCTTTCTTTTGATTTAATGTTTTCATGTCTGTGAAGTGTTAAAATTGCAAATCTTTTTAGAGTTTTAGTTTTTTTTGCTTTTTTTAGTGCAATTTTTGCTGCATCAATAACTGTATTACCCACTACAATTATTTTACCTTTACAATTTTCTTTTTCTAAATTGGTTTTTGCTCTGTTTGAAACTGCTAATAAAATGTCAGAAAACTTGTCAGCTATTTTTCTTGAGATTTCCTCCGGAAATGGTTCAAATAAATTTTCTGATCTTAAACCAGCTTCTATATGTACATTTTTCCAACTTTTTTTAGGGTTTAATAAAGAAGAACTTGCAATTGCAGCGGTTGTTGTTGTCATGGTGTCTCCGTGATAAAAAACATATTTTAGATTACTTATTTTTCTTAATTCTTTTCTAATTTTCAACACTAAAGTTAGATTCCAAATTATTGCTTTTATCGTGTTTCCAAAGAATTTTGTTGTTTTTTTTGGCGGAGTAGTTAGAGTAATATTTGGTTGTTTTGTTTCAAAGGTTTTACAAAGATCAATTAAATCGTGTTGTCCTGTGTGAATAAAGAAATAATCCATCTTTTGTTCTTGCATTTTTAGCATTAAGGGAAAAGTTTTGATATACTCTGCTCTTGTTCCAATAATAAAACAATTCATTTTTAATTAACCTCTTTTTAAATTTTTAATAAAAAGTAACTTAATGCTGTTAAACAAAGTATTGTTTGAATTAATAGAATGATTATTGTTGTTTTTTGTTCATTCATGTTTTTTATTGATAAAATGTATTGTGTTATTGATCCTTTTTCTTTTTGTGCTAAAAGTAATCCATTTTTTTGTGGTATTCCAAAGCATTCTGTTTGGAATTTGTGTTTTGCTTTTATTAAAAATTCTATAAAAAATAATCCCATTATCATTACTCCTATTGTTTCCATGTTTCCAATTATACTCATTACGGCCAAGTTTGCTCCTATCATTAAAGTAAGTGAGTCTCCTCCAAATATTTTTGCAGGAAACCAATTAAATTTTAAAAATCCAATTAGTGATCCGATCATTGCTATTCCTAGTATCATTGCAGTTGTTTGTCCTGAAATTAAAGCAATTATTGTTAAGGTTAGAGTTAGTATGATTCCTTGCCCTGCTTCAAGCCCGTTAAATCCTGCAAGCATATTGAATGCATTACTTGCACCAGTAATCCCTATTGGGATTATTATTAAAGCATAAAATATTCCAAAATCCACTGTTCCAATTAGTGGTAAATTCATTGTTGTTTGACCCACTGCAATTGCCATTAATGGAAGTGCTGCAATTATTGGAAAAAGAGCGTGTTGCCATTGTCTTATTCCTTTTTTCCAACCAATAATATCATCAATAAATCCAACAAAAACAATTAAAGCAATTGTACAAAATCCAGCCAAAAGAATACTTAATTCAATATTAAATGCACCAAGGTATGTTGCTAAGAAAATTGCACCAAGTACTCCAAAACTAAATCCTAAAAAAGTTACTACTCCTCCAAGTTCAGCGATTTTTGGTTTACTAAATTTGTTCATGTCAGTTCCAAGAAAACCTTGTTTGTGCATTCTTCTAATAAAAGAGGGCATTATTATGGATGTTGTTAAAAGAGAAATCAATAAGATTAGTATTTCAAGCATAGGTAATAATGGCAATTTTTTGTTTTTAAATTAATTGGTATGGTTATGCAGTACTTAAAAGTAGATTATCTTTTATTAAAATAATTTTATTTTAAAACTTTTATTATTCTAATAGATCCTGAACTAAAAATTGTTTGGTACTTGTTTTTTGTTTCTTCACTATTTAGTAAAACTTTTGCTAAATTAGTGTTATTGATTGCTTGATTTAAAATTAATATTTGATTTCCGTTTCTGTAATAAAATAATGGATTTGCTCCATCAGGGAATGCGTCGGGATTATTTTTCCAAGTGGTAGAAATTTTTTCAAATTCTGTTCTTGGTATTTGGTTTCCTCCGCAAACAAAAACATTCGCGTTTTCGCTACAATCAAGAATAGTAAAATTTCCTTTATAGTATTTTTGTGCAAGTCTTGAATCTGCTTTATCTGCATAGTAATATTCAAAAGTTCCTAAACTGTAAATATTTTCAGTTTCTAAGTAAATATAATCTGCTCCAATTTCTTTTGAAACAATTTCATATCCTCTGTTTGTATCAGTAGTAATATTAAATTCTGCATATGCTTTGTTTGCTTCTCCAGAAGCATTTCTATTATCTGAAGAGAACTTTCTTTCAGTGTGTAAAGCAAGCACGTGCCCTTCATTCCACCAATTAAAAAATTTAGCGTCAGTAGGGGTGTTTGCAGTTATCCAATTCATTGTTTCAATTTGGGAAGGATTGCTATTTGGAAAAGGGGCATAGTCTGGAATAAATATTGCACTAGCTCCCACCCCCATTAGTAAAAAGAACCCTAAAATTGTTAAAGTTAGTTTTGCTTCAGTTCCTTTTTCAATATTCATTTTCTTTAATGCTTCAAAAATAAGGTACCCTGCAATTGCAGCTCCTGCCACAAGTCCAAGTCCAAAAACAAAAGTAAA
Source organism: uncultured archaeon (assembly GCA_964549775.1). Lineage (GTDB taxonomy): Archaea > Iainarchaeota > Iainarchaeia > Iainarchaeales > JAAZKV01 > JAAZKV01. Next base: position 2,845 of record CAZJVN010000031.1, read on the forward strand.
TTTTAATTTATACCACGCCATGAATAGAGTAATTATTGTCCAAAAAAAGAAAATTAGTTGAGTGTGTGAATATTCTTTTTTTAAGAAATATAATCCGATTGGGAAGAGTAGTATTCCAAACCAAGGTAAAACAATTAATGCATTATATTTTGTTCCAAAAAATTGATTACCTACACTTTCTTCTCCAACCATTGAACCAAGAGTACTTCTCCCATCATTTCTATAAAAGAAATCTGGTTCAACAAAAAACAATCCAATCATTGCAACTATTCCAATAATTAATGCAATTATTGTTAAAGTTTCAATTAGTTTTTTTGTTTCTTTTCCAGTTTGATTAATGAAATATGCAACTCCAATTCCAATCAGAGTTAAAATTAAGATAATTGCGACCACAATCATTGAATCAATTTGTAACGGGCCAGCAATACTTCCAGCTAAACTGAATAACCAAAAAGTATCATTTCTAACTAAATCCTGCACAAATGGTAAAAAGAAACCAATACTCATAGTAAATAAGGATATTATTATTTTTGCAGAAAAATGAATTACTTCATTTTTATTAAAACTTTCTTTTTTTGTTTCTGAAGCAATTAACATTAATCCAAAAATAAAGTAAGGAATTATTATTAGTGGGATAAGCAAAAATAAGTCCCAAGTCATTGCCATAATTAAAAAGAAAATTCCTGAAAGAACTGCATTAATTATATCGTTTTTGTTTAGGGTCTTTGTTTTTACAGTTTTTACAAAAAAGTAAAATCCTATAACCATCCACAAAAATCCTAAAGAATTATCTCCTTGTGCTCCAGCCATTGTTCTATAAACAAAAGCAGGGGTGACCGCGGCTAGAAAGGCAGTAATGTAAGCTATTTTTTTGTCATTAAAAACTTCTTTAGCTAAAAAATACATTCCTAAAGCAATTAGCGCACCAAAAATGCAAGGCATGAATTGTACTGTAAATAATAATAGTTCTTTGTTAAATGGTTGTCCAAGTGCAACAATAAAATAAACAATTGCACTAATGTAGTGATAAATTCCTGCAGGTTGGTGTCCAATTCCACCTTCAACTTGATAATAGTTAAGCGGATCAATTGGTGCAACAGATCCTGTAGTCACTAGTTCTTGTATCATTCTTGCGTGGTAAGATGCATCAGGCTCGAACAAATAGTTTCCATCGTACTTCACAAGGTTTGCTCTAATTGTCATTCCAAGTAAGAATATTATTAATAAAAAGAAGATAGTTTTCTTGTTGTTCCAAATATTTTCTTGTAAGTTTTGTACAAAATTTTTGTTTTCTGCATGTATTTTATGTTCTTCATGTGTTTGGTGTTCAGTGTGTTCCATAAAAATCATTTTTTCTTTAATTAAAAAAGAAACGCAAATACTTAAAAAGCGATTCTTGAAGCTAAAAATTCTGACTTGTGAATGGTTTTATATAAAGTTTTGATTTTTATTAACTCATGTTTTCTAAACTTAATTTTGGTACAGCTGGTATTCCAATTAGTACAAAGGATCACAACACTATTGATGGGATAAAACAAGTGAATGCTTTGGGTCTTAGTGGGATGGAGCTTGAATTTGTTCATTCAGTTCATATTTCAAAAGAAATGGCTCCAGAAGTAAAAAAATTAGCTCAAGAAAAAAATGTTATACTTACTGCACACGGTTCATATTATATTAATCTTAATGCGGTTGAGCGAGAAAAGATGCATGCTTCTGTTGCAAGAGTATTATCCTGCGCAAGAAGAGCAGAAGAAGCAGGAGCAGTATCAATGACTTTTCACGCAGGTTTTTACTTAAAAGATTCGCAAGAAAAAACTTTTTCTAACATTAAAAAATGTTTTGAAGAAATTGAGAGTAAATTAAAATCTACAAAAAATAAAATAACTATACGCCCAGAAACAACTGGGAAAGGAAAACAATTTGGTTCTCTTGAAGAGTTGCTAAATTTGTCTTCACAACTAGATAATGTTCTCCCTTGTATTGATTTTTCTCACTTACACGCAAGATCTGGAGGAAAATTTAATACTTATGAAGAATTTAGGGGAGTTCTAGAAAAATCAGAAAATATTTTAGGAAAAAGTTTTCTAAAAAATATGCACTGTCATGTTTCAGGAATTGCATATTCAGAAAAAGGAGAACAAAATCATTTAATTTTAGAAGAATCAGATTTTAAGTACAAAGAGTTACTTAAAGCACTAAAAGAGTTTGATTGCAAAGGAATAATAATTTGTGAATCGCCCAACATAGAAACTGATGCACTGTTGTTAAAAAATACTTTTGAAAAAATTTAGTGTTAACCACCGGCAAGATGGTTGACTTTTATTTATAAATCTTAAAATATCTTTTTCTTCATGGCAAGACATAATTTCGTTCAAAGGGTTTCTTTGTCTGATTCTTCTGAAGATTTTTTAATTTTGAGTATGGATTTTGAAAGTGATGATAATAATCAACATGGTGAATTGATTTCTTTTTCATTAATGCAAATTATTGAAAGAGGAAAATTTGTGAAAGAGATTTTGCGTTATGATTGTGCTCATGGTGCCCTTCATTTGCATAAATTGTACGCAAAAAAGATAGTTATTGAAGAAATAAACAAAGATATTTCCATGGAGAGTTTTCTAGAATTAGAAAAGGATATTAAAGAAAATTGGTTTAAATATAAAAAATGGTTTTTACAAAACAAAGGTTTATAACAACCATGTTATATTATATTTGTGGTATTTATGAATAAATTTGAAGATTTAACAATTATAATAGGTGGGAATCACGAAGAAGATCTAAGAAGGATATTTTCCAAAGGGTGTGATTTGTCGAAAGAACCAAAAAATACTCTTTACCTTAATTCTTTTGAACAATTGCACGAACTTCTTTCTCCCAAAAAAATGGATTTATTAAAATACTTAATTGAATATAATCCAAAGTGTCCTGCTTCTTCTGTTTCAGATCTTGCTAAAAAAACTAATAGAAAACAAGAAGCAATTAGTAGGGATTTAATTCAATTAAGAAAACTTGGTTTAATTAAAGAAAAAAAAGAAAAACAATCAGTTCTTGTCTCAGCCCCATTTAGAAAGTTAATTATTGAAGTAAAATAATTAATTGTTTAATAAAAATTAGTGTAATTTTTTGGTTTTTAATTTTAATTATTTTTTTTATATTAATTTTTTATTAATTATTATTTAATCACTTTTTAACTAGATTTTTTTTTAGTTAAATTTCTTTTTTTATTTCTTTTTTTGTTTTTTGATAATTTTTTCTTAAAAGGTCGTAGAATCTTTTCATCTCATTTTTTCCAGCAACTTTTAGTACATCAAGTTCTGGTCCAAAGATTTCAGTGTAACGATCTCTTCTTCTAATTAGTTTTGTTTTTCCATCTTTATCAATTTTTATTATTGGTGGTAGTTTTAGATTATTAAAATTTGATCCAAGAGAAAAACTATATGCTCCACAATCCATTACTACTAAGAGTTTTCCTTTTTCTAGTTTTGGCATTTTTTGGCAGGTCGCAATAACATCAATATTATCACAAGTACACCCAGCAATGTCATATTTGTAAGTACTTTTTGTTCGCATTTGAGTACCTGGAAGTATTTCATAATCACAGTGGGAAATTAAAACATCAGGGAACATAGAATAACAAGAACCATTTGTTACAACAATTTCTTTTTTATCAAGTTTTTTGTTGCTAACAACCTCAATTATTCCTATCCCTGAATTTGCTACAATATATTTTCCTGGCTCAAAAACAAGTGTTGGAAGGGGTAATTCTTTTTTTTCACAGAGTTCTTTTAAAAATGGACAAAACTTATCTCCAAGTTCTCTAGAAGTAAAAAATTTTCCAGGTCTATATGTTGTTGGAGCTTCCACAGGGAAACCCCCACCAAAATCAAGCATTTCAATTAACATTCCATTTTGTTTAGCAAAAATTGCTAGATCAATTAATTTTTTTGCAGCTAAAAAATAGCTTTTTGGATTATAAGAGTAAGATCCATGAAAATGAAACCCTTTAAGTCTAATTATTGGATTATCTCTGATTTTTAGTAATGCTTTTTTTGCATAAGGAAAAGGTATTCCATATTGTTGTTTTTTTGTAGTATATTTTCCTTCAGTAATCATTGGGTTTACTCTTAGCATAATTGGAACAGCTTTATTCATTTCATTTCCTGCTAAAATTGCAGTGTCAAGTTCCTCAAGAGAGTCAATAGTAATCGCACTAACTCCGACTCCTAAAGCAAAAATCATGTCTTGTTTTGATTTGTAGAGATTAGTAAAAGTAATTTGTTCCGGTCTAAAATCTGCAAGTAATCCTAAAATTATCTCTCCAACACTACTAGCGTCAAAATCAAATCCTTCCTCTTGAACAATTCTTAATACTTCCAAGTTTGAATTACACTTGCAAGCATATTGTGGTCTAAAAGGAGAGTAGTTAAAACTGTTTTTGAATTCTCTGCACTTTTCTCTAATTTCTTCATCAACAATTACATAAAGTGGAGAACCGTATTTTTTTATTATTTGATTAATGTTGAGTCCTTCAATTAATAAGTTTCCTTGATTATCTTGTGCAATAAAATGTTTCCATCTTGCACGCAAATATTTTCTTGAAATATTTTTTCTTTCACTCTTTTTTTTAGGTTTAAGTAGTACTGGCTCTTTTTTGGTTGGATTTTCTTGACCGACCGGTCCAACTTCATCAGTAAAAATTTTTTTCTTACTCGTCATTTATTCTTACTCTTTTTTAAATTTATTATTTTTTTATTTAATTTTTTTTAAATTATTTTTGTTCTTGTACTTTTATACAACTAACAGGACAAGCGTTTGCTGCATCTTGATTTGCTCCAGCAACACTAACAATTTTTACAAAATAATCTCCTTCTTTTTTTGATCCAATTAATTCAGCTTTATCTCCTTTAAGTGCCCAATCAGCAGGGTCAATTGCTGCACACGCTCCGCAACCAATACAATCCTCTTGTTTTTGCATTACTTTAAACGCCATTTTTCAATCACCTTGTGAAAAATAACTCTTGCTTAAACTAAATAAAGGTTTCGTTTTAGTGAAAATTTTTTATTTTAGAAAATATTCTTGATTAGTATAATTATTTTTTAATTTTGTTAATTATTCTTTATCTTTACTAACTTCTTTAGCCATGATTGTTGCAACTAAGTATTGCCAAAGTGCATTAACTGTTGCTGCAATTGGGGTAATTAGTTCTGGTTCAGTAACTTTGCTACTGTGTTGTAAAATTACAGTTGCTGGATTTAGAACAAAATTAACAAAATTAGCAAACAATTGTGAAGGAACAATTCCTATAATTAGGTATTGGTAAACTTGTGCAACAAAGAATATTAAAAAAAACCAGTAAAGTTTTTTCCAACTCGGTTTGAAAAAATCCAGCATTTTCATTTAACATCAACCATTTTTGTTTTTAAAAATAAATTTATTTTTTATGCTTCATTAATAAAACATCTTACTCCACCAAAGTTTTCTCTATTTGCTTTTAGTGAAGTAGGAGTGCTGTATACTTTAACTCCTTCTTTCTTTAATAATTCAATTGTTTCTTTAGCATTTTTTTCCATTATAACTTCTTTGTCCCCTAAATTCAAAAAATTTGCTGGATAATAATATTTTTCTCTTTCAGGGACTAAAATTATTTTAAATCCTCTCATTTCATCTAACTTTGATTGATTCCTTGAATAATAAGAGCTATCCATTAACAAAATATTTGTACCACGAATGTGATTTACAAATACATCCAAGTGATGGAAAAATTCTCCTGGAGAGGCGTGTCCATTTATGTATCCTTTTGGTCGATAAAAATCTCCTGGCAATTCATAAACATTATATCCTCTTCTTTTAAGCATTTCAATTTCTTCAGAAATTTCTCTAAGTTTTCTAGTATTGCTTGTTAACTCTGTTGGAGATGAATTTGAAATTATTAAAGTTGGTTTTCCATTTATCACACCACAATCAATTAATCTTCCACCATCACCAAAAAATCTTTTTTCTTTTTTTGTTCTATAAGCTAAATCTTCTGCTTTAATTGAGTTGATTATTCTTTTTTCGCCAAGATTTGTGTAAGCATCTCTCATCCAATTTTGATCATATATTCCATTTTTTGCAAAACTAACCACTCTTAATTTTCCTCCCTTAACTTTTTTTAATGCTTCAATTAATTTTTTTTCTTCAGGGGCAAGATTTTTACTAACAGAAAGAATAACGCTTCTTCCTTGTCTTAATAATTGTCTAAGTACTAGTACTCTTTCTTGATTAATTCTTGATTCAGTAAAATTTCGTCTAATCCTTGGAACCATTCTAACAAGGGATGCTACAAGTGGTTTTCGTCTTTTTGTTGGAATAATGCTTGGAACCATTTAATAAATTGTATTTTAGGTTGAATAAAAGAATTAGCTTTTGTTAAAAAATAGCTTTTATTGGATATTATAAATAAAAAAAGTAATTAAAAAAATTACAAAAAGTGAAGGCAACATTTGGCAGGCTCCATCACAAAGGACAGGGCCAAACCATTCCCATAGAGACTTAACTTCCGGGTTCGGAATGGGTCCGGGTGTTGCTCTCCTAGTATGGTCGCCTTCGAATATATTTGGTTACTGCAAAGTTTAAAAAGGTTGGTTTTTAGGTTAAATTTTTCCAGGAGCCACAATTACTGTAACTTTCCCATCAGTTGTTCTAATTATTTTCACAATATTTCTTGTTAAAGGATCAATTTTATGTTCAGAAACGATTGCGACTTTGTGATGGTCAGTTTCAATTCCTTTTTTTGGTTTTTTAGAAATCGCGATTAGTTCTTCTTTTGAAGAATTTCTTACTAAACTAGTTTTGTTTGTAAAAACAAGATCTTGAATTATTGATTTAGCAAAAACTTTAGATAAATAACCTTCATGTACGTATTGTTCCAAAACTTTTGAAATGTCAGGAATATTAACACTTCTATAAACAGCTCTTTTTAAATTATATTTTGCACTTTTTAATGGATTAAATTTTGAGTTATTCATTCGTTCTCTTGTTAATTCTCTTTCTCTTTTCATATCCTCTTTATAACTTTCTCTAAGTAACCAACCAGATTTTCTTTTAGCAGGAGAAGGTTTTGGTAAAGGAATTGGCATAATTTCACCTCTTCAATATTTTTTATTGCCAATCAAAAAAGATTGGCAAAAATTAATTATTTTTTTTAAAATATTTTTTTATTTTATTCTTTCTTTCCTTTTTTTGCTTTTTTGTTTCTTTTAGTAATCATTTCTTCAACAATTTTTAATCCTTGTCGAAGGTGAGTTTCTTTTTTTGCTCCAGCACAAATCATTTTACCATTTTTGAATAGTAAGAAAGTTAGTTTTGGTTCATCAAGTCTAAGAATTGCTCCGGGAAATTGTTCCGGTTCATATTCAACATTATCAATGTTCACTGCAACATCAAAAAGATCTAAGTTAAGATCAAGTGAAGCGGTAGCAACAAAGTTAACTATTTCAAATTCAACATTTCTTTTAATTTTAACATCTTTTT
>CAZJVN010000032.1:0-9242 GCA_964549775.1 uncultured archaeon
GAACAGGAACATCATTAGAATAACCAAAAGCTTCTTGTTTGCTTCCACCATCACTATATTTAATATACCACTTAATATCACTTGGAGCCCAAACAGCTAAATCAGTTTTACCATCACCATCATAATCACCAGGGACTGGAATCACAGTACTCCAACCATAAGCAATAGTTTCTAAATTCAAAGAATGACTTTTTCTAATAAACCAAGTAGCATCACTAGCTCTCCAAACAGCTAAATCAGTTTTACCATCACCATCATAATCCCCAATAACAGGAACAGTATTTTGCAAAGAATTTAATTCAATTTGATCCTCATCAATTAAATCATCACAATCATTATCAATTCCATCACAAACCTCGGAAGAAACAGATAATTTAGTTCCTGAACCATCTTCTGCAGTAAAAGAAGTTCCTTTATCACAAATGTAAATTCCATTATCATGTATACTGTCACAACAAACAATTCTTGCCTTATCAATTGCGCAAGCATCATTATTTCCAGGGACAGTATTATCAAAATAATCAGAACAATAACCAGGGTATGAACTTTTGTTATAAAATGTAGTATTACAAGTTTGTACTCCATTAACCCCAAAATTAGTTACAGAACAATAAGAATAAACAAAAGTTAAACATAAAAGTAAAGAAAGTAATAAAAAAATAAATTTTTGCATAAATTAATACTAATTAACTAGTATATTAATTTATCAAAATGACAAGAACTAATTAATTAGATTAAAAATTTATTTTTTCTTACCTTTAAAAGAAATAAAAACAATTATCATCAAAACAAAAATCAGAGAAAATACAGAATTGTCCGGAATTGCAAAAGCATTTGGTGTTGAATTAATTGGAACAATTTCTCCTCCATTCCAATAAAAAGAATTATTTTCACAACTTAATGGAAGTAATACTGATTCTAATCCTTCACAATTTTTTATATTAGTACAAAAAGAATCATTTAAGTCAAAACCAAAAGAAACCAAGTAATTTGTTTGTTCACAACCATCAATAATTATTTGTCTTGAAACCACAGTACTATCACAATTAATAATTGGTTCAAACAAAACACTTGTTGATCCATTTTTAGTGTCAACAAAAATTGAGTTAATATTTATTTTACCTTGATCTTCTAACAAATTTGAGTTACAAGAGAAATTAATATTTAAAACAATATTTCCATCAATCACATTAGTTGAAATTGGAGTTATTTTGATTAACTCTTCAACAAAATCACAGTCGGGACAAAGGATGTCACAATCTAACCCTTCATTAATTAATCCATCACAATCATCATCTAAATTATTACAAACTTCAACTACATTAGGATTAACCAAACTGTTTGAATCATCACAATCCAAATTATTATCCACATACCCTTCTGGAGCAACACAAGCTTCAACAAAATTATCTTTATCCCCAAAACCATCATTATCCAAATCTAAATAAAAAATAGAAGTCAAACCCTCATCAATCAAACCATCCCCATCATCGTCTAAACCATCACAAATTGTTTCAGTACAAACAGGCAAACAAGCACTTGGACCTAAAGCTAATTGTTTTACTTCACATTCAGTTAAATTTTTTCCCCAAATAGAAACATCATCAATCATTCCTTTAAAATATTCTGCCCCTGTAATAGGATACGCTGCTTCCATTACTCTGTCACTACCAAAATACAACGGACTATCAAAATTTGCTAAATCAAAACTTGATGAATCATAAGCACTTACAAGATTTCCATCAATGAAAACTCCCTTGTCTTTAACAAAACACAAATGATGCCATTTGTTTATTTCAGGAGGTGGAGAAATCACATGAAGATATGAAGGAGTGCCAGTATATGAATCAATTGAAACCCTCATTTTATTTTCTCCCCTATTTATTTGAGCTTCATAATTAGATTTTCTATCCCATGTCCAAGGCGCTGTATTTCTTCTTGCAATTAATTGACCAGAAACCAAACCTTCTTCTTCATTATACCATAAACAATAACTAAATTGGTTTGTTCCAAAATTAAGTGAAGCATTATTTGCTACTGAAATATAACCCGGGTTAGTTGGTCCTGAAAAACGATACGCTTTTGAAAAAAGTCCATCTTGTAAAGTTAATCCGTTTAATTGTATTGTCCCATTATTTGGTCCAACATAATCTTTAGCATTAATGTCAAATGGCCAATAAGAAATTGGAGAAATTAAAACATCATCTAATTTATCAAAATTAAAATTAGATTCTTTTGATAATTTATATAATTGTGAAACTTCAGTAGCTTTCAACGCTACTGGAAGAACACCAACTTCATCAATTGAACCATTCAAATAATAATTTGAAAAAGCTGATTCAGATGAACGGTTAACATATAATGGTTGGTCAGTTACTATGCCGTTTCCCAAAAACCCAATTGTTGTTGCAACTAATTTTCCATTAACATAAATACTAGCATTTCCGTCTTGTGAATTTCTTGTTGCTACAACATGATTCCAAACCCCGTTTTGAATTGCATTAGCGCCAGTTTGAAGATTTATTGCAACTGTAGCATTATAATTGTGTAAAGAAAAAAGAATTCTATTATCAGAATAAGTCCAAATAGTATAAGCTCTTTGTCCATAAGCATTACCTTTGTAAATTAATGGAACCCAATTTGGATAAGTACTATTCACTTTTAACCAAAATGAAATTGTAATATTTCCAGAGATATCTAACGAAGTTGAATCAGGAATAGTAATATATTTTGTAGCAGAATCAAAACTATACGCTTTATTTACATCCCCAAACCTATCAGTAGAAAGAGTTGCGTTGGTTACAGTACCATTGTTTGAATTTGTACTAACATCTTTTGCGTTTCCATCAAATGGAAGATAGGCACTCCAATCTTCTTTGTTTAAACTTATATTAATTTTGTTAGCTGGATACACTGCACCTTTAGTTGGACTAATTGGATTATAACATCCACAAACACTATCCTCATCAATTAATCCATCCCCATCATCATCTAATCCGTCACAAATTTTTTCTTGACACAATGGCAAATTAGCACTTGGACCTAGAGCTAATTTTTTTATTTCAACATCAGATAATGTTCTGTTAAAAATAATTAAATCATCCATATACCCTTTAAAATATTCATAACTACTAATATCATATGGATAAGAATCACGCCCTAATAATAACCAATATGGAAAAGGATTAATTATTGTTGAATCAGCTCTCGAACTAACTGTTACTCCATTTAAATAAAGTTTTGAATTTGTTCCTTGTTTTGTATAACAAATATGTTGCCAAACATTTATTGAAGGAATTGGTGAAGTAAATAAACCTCCCGCACTAATATTATTAAGATATCCATCAGTTTGAATTTCTAACCCAGTCCAAGAATATTGCCCCTCTCTTCCTGAAATTAATTCCTGCATTGGTTGATTTGCTTCTTGTTTGTACCACAAACAAATACTGTAATTTTGATTATTCAAAAAAGTTGCAGTGTTTGATAAAACAAGACTTGATGCTCCATTAAAATATACTGAATAATTAAAATCATTTTTAACTGAAGAACTTGAAAAAGTTACTGCTCCCCAATTAGGGTCCAAATTCCAATTTCCTTTTACATTGTTTAAATTTCCATTAAATGGATAATAAGCAATTAAATTAGTGTCAGAGATTGGCAAAATTTTGTTTGCTGAATATACTGCACTTTTTATTGGATCATTTGCATTGTAACAACCACAAACACCCTCCTCATCAATTAATCCATCACAATCATTATCTAAACCATCACAAACTTCAACAGAATATTCTGCGAACCCTTGTTCATTACAAGAAGCAGCATTAGGGTTATGACAAACACCTGAACTCAAATCAGTATCCTTTATATCAGAAAAACAAAAATCATCACCAGCAATATTTTTAATTAATAAAGTTTTCCAAGATTCTGGCCAAGTAGGATCATCAGAACAACGTCTATTATAACTATAATCTGCAGGAACTGCTCTATTTGCAACCATTGCAAAATATGAATTATACCCTTTACTATTAACAAATGATTTTAGATACGCTTTGTTTTCTGTTGTAACTGTCATTAAATTCCAGTTAGGGCCTAAATTAGAACAAGCAGTAATTTGATTAGCACGTGTTAATTGTGCAGGGTACATATAAAAACAATTACAAGGCCCCGCAAAAACATTTATTAAAATTATTAAAAAAATCATTAAAGAAAATAAATAGAAAAATATTTTTTGCATAAATTAATAATAATTAACTAGTATATTAATTTATCAAAAACAAAAACACCACTAAAATTTTAAAAAAATTATTTTTTTAGAAAACAATTTTTTATCATAAAAAAATTTCTTTTTTAGTGCAAGTTTTTTATTAAAAATAAAAAAATAATCAGCAAAGCCGACAATGCCTTTTTCTAGTGCAGATTAAAACCAAACTTTCTTTTTTAGTGCAGGTTTTTTCTTTCGCAGAAAGAAAAAAAGTGCAGGCAAAGGAGGAGAGGTCACTTATACAAAAATTAGGGTGCAGGACTCTTTGTAGTACTCATGCTTTGCGTTGGGTGTTGGGGCATGAACATTACTTTTTTTCCTGAACGTATTCTCTTCAAGTGACCTCTTCTCACTAGATTGTTCAAACGTTGACTTGCAGCGTTTGAATTCTTATAGGATAACCGTGATTGTACATCTTGTGCAGAAACCATTCCAACTGTTGTTATTAGTTGCATTATGTGTTGGTCTGGTTCTGACAAAATGTTTTCCTCCGCGTTGGGGTTAGGGGAGGTTGTATTAGTTTGATTTTTTAACAATTCCTGAATTTTTGTGAACTTTTCTTCTAGTCTTTTTAATATTAGGTTTGTCTCTTCTCTTTCTTTTGTTAGTTTGTATAGTAGAGCTGCTAAAAATGCCGGGTTACTTGACTCTTTCATGATATCTTGCATGTCTTCTGAGAGAGTGTTAAATTCCGGAGAGATACGCTTTACCGCGTTAAGGTCATTTAACAACTTCTGTGAATCATAGCTTGATAGATCATGATCAGTCATGTATTATCATGATAGTGTCATGATATATATAAAGGTTGTGGCTTAATAAAAGGAAACCAGTTTTTTCAAAAAAATTAACTATTCAAACCACAAAAAATACATAAAATAATTAACTTTTTTTGATTTCCCAACTTGCAACTAGTAAAGCAATTCTTTGTTTTGTTTGTAATGGAACAAAATTGTTGAAAGAATAATACAGTGTTTTTGCTTCCCCTAACCGTGTCAAAATTTGTGGATCTTGAGTTTTTGCTTTCAAACTTAATAAATCAAAATACAAGTTTTTAACTTTATTTTGAAGTTCAAGATCAGATAGTTTCAATAAATTTCTAACTCTTTCTTCAATTTTTACTTTTAACAAAGCTTCTCTTATTTTTCTTTCTTCTTTTGCTTTTTGAGGATTAATTTTCCCAACCGACTCTCTTGCCCAAACCTCTTTTTTTGGAGTCTTTGCAACAGGATTACTAACAGAACCCAAATTTTCTCTTTGCATTTTCCTAAATCTTTCAAATTCTGCTTGATTAGCTAAAACACGCATTTTTTTTCTCAAAGCATCCTTCTGCCCTTTTGAGAGTTTTTCTTTTCCAACCAAACCAAGTACTTGACGAGCTTGGCCTCTAAAACTTGAAGAAAACCCTTTTCTACCCGCAACCATAAATACTCACTAATTTAATATTCAACTTGATATTAAACTCTTGTTAAGGTAGTTAATAAAGCTTTTTAATTAGAGAAAATAAAAAAAAATAAAAACTTTAAGTTAAATTTATATATAAAAAAAACCTATTTTACTCATGAAACCAACTAAAAAAATTAAATCACTCAAAAATAAAACAAAATCAAAAAAAGTAAAAAAAATTGTTACTACAAATGATTCTAGTGTTAGAAAACTTCTTTCCACAATTAACCCTCACCAAGCAGCTTACATTAATCTTGATTTAAAAGATGAAAAAAACGGAGAGTACATGCTTGGAATTTTTCATTTAGTTCCAGGAAATAATTTAAATATTTTACAAGCAAGTGCAGAAGTTGCTGCAGAGTCTTCAACAGGAACAAATTTTTCTGTACAAACAGAAACTCCTTTCTCAAGAGAAATGAATGCTTTAGTTTACAAAGTAGATATGGAAAAAAATTTAGTTTGGATAGCTTACCCTACAAGATTATTTGATAGAGTGGGTAATGTTCAAAACATTTTAACTTACGTGGTTGGAAACGTGCTTGGAATGAAAGAAATTAGTGCACTAAAATTACTTGATGTTTGGTTCCCGCCAGCAATGCTAGAACAATACGATGGACCAAGCTACACGCTTGATGATATGAGAAAATATTTAGGAGTTTATGGACGACCCATCTTAGGAACAATAATAAAACCAAAAATGGGTTTAACAAGTGCTGAATATGCAGAAGTTTGTTACGATTTTTGGGTTGGCGGAGGAGATTTTGTTAAAAATGATGAACCTCAAGCAAACCAAGATTTTTGCCCATATGACAAAATGGTTGAACACGTAAAAAAAGCAATGGATAAAGCAGTGAAAGAAACTAAAAAGAAAAAAGTTCACTCATTTAATGTTTCTGCAGCAGATTATGAAACAATGATTGCAAGATGCGAAATGATACGCGCAGCAGGATTTGAAAAGGGAAGTTATGCATTCTTAATTGACGGAATGACTGCCGGATGGATGGCGGTTCAAACACTAAGAAGAAAATACCCTGACACATTTATTCATTTTCATAGAGCGGGACATGGAGCTTTCACAAGAAAAGAAAACCCAATTGGATATTCAGTTCTTGTATTATCAAAGTTTGCTAGACTTGCAGGAACAAGTGGAGTACACACAGGAACTGCTGGTGTGGGAAAAATGGCCGGCTCGCCAGAAGATGATGTAACTGCCGCAATAAATATTTTAAGAATGAAAGGAAAAGGACACTTCTTTGAACAAAGCTGGTCAAAAATTCCAGAACACGATAAAGACGCAATAAAAATGGTTCACACAGATCTTGCACAACACTTAGTTTTAGATGATGATGATTGGAGAGGAATGAAAAAATGTTGTCCAATAATTTCAGGAGGACTAAACCCAACACTCCTTAAACCATTTATTGACGTAATGGGAAGTATTGATTTTATTACAACAATGGGGGCCGGATGTCACGCGCATCCAAAAGGAACACAAAGTGGAGCAAAAGCCTTAGTACAATCATGCGAAGCTTATATGAAAAAAATACCAATAGAAGTTTATGCTAAAAATCATAAAGAACTAGCTGAAGCAATAGAATTTTTTTCAAAAAAGAAAAAAGAAATAACAAAAGTACAAAATACAGAAAAAAATTAAAATTGTAAAAATAATTAATTTTCAAATTAAATTTTTCCTACTTCAATGAACAATCAGTTAAATTGATATTAATATAAAAGTTCGAATCCATTGTTGGTTGTAGATAAGAAATACAAGTTGATGTTGAAGAATTTGTGTTAGTGTTCCCATTAACAATTAAATACTTCATAGCATCTTTTGGATCATAATTAGTATCCGCTTTTGAAATATTACTCACTAAATAACTTTTATTTGTTCCAACAATTGAACCTTTATTAATGTTATTTTTTAATTCAATTATTCTTTTATTTATACCTGCCCCATAATAATACACTCTGCCAGTAATCCCCCCAACAAAAGTTGTTCCTGTAATAGTTCCATTATTGATTGAATTTTCTATAGATAAATTAAAATCATAATTATAATAATGATTCATTGAACCCGCTATTCCTCCAAGGTAATTTCTTCCTGAAACATTTCCATTATTTATTGCGTTATTTATTATTGATTTTCCAAAATTGCTAGAATAATTAGTTCCGACAATCCCGCCCCCCACATCAGAAGTAGTTCCTAAAATAATATTCCCGTTATTAGTCACATTTTCAATTTTGTTGTAATTGTTTGCAACAATTCCACCAACAGTACCTGTTTTTGAAGTAATTATTGCATTATTTACTGAATCTTGTATAATACCAGAATTGCTTTGCCCAACTATTCCTCCAACAGTACTACCAGAGTATGTACTTACATTCCCATTCATTTCAACATTTTTTATAATTGAATTTGCTGGACTTCCAGAAGTAGTTCCAACTATTCCTCCAACAACTGTGTGTCCTCCAACATTTCCTGTAAATTTAATATTTTCTATTAACCCATCATTTAAGCCTATAAAACCTCCTGTTCTGACATACCAAAAACTAGTTGAAGGAGGAGCTCTTGGATAAGCATAATTTAATTTGTTATTTACATCCGCTTGAATATTTAGGTTTTTTATTTTCGCAGCCTTAGCAGTACGAGAAATTAATCCATAATAGATATCTGCTGTTGTTGGTATTGGGGTTGTTATCTGCATTTGGTAGTTTAGTGTGTGCCCAAGACCATCAAGTTCTCCACTAAATGTTCCTGGTATCACCATTGTGTCAAGAACAGTTACTCCATCACAGTTTTTTGTTATAGTAACATCATCCATCAAAAGGTATTTCCCATTAAGTTTTTTATTAATATTATTAAAATCTTGGCAAGTGTAAATCAAATTATAATCCTGTAAAACAACACTTTGATCAGCAGAAGTGTCAACAACAAAATCATTTTTAAAAACAGCTACAATTTTTTCAGAGTCAATTGCTCTTAATTCTAAAATAGAATTAGTATCAATATTTCCTCCATCAGGAACTGAAACAATTTCCAAATTTTCCAATTTTGATTCGAGATTTTCTTTTGAAATATTCTCGCCCAAATACTTTACAAAAAAACTAAAATCTTCACCACTAACTCTTAATGCAGTAAATCCTCTTGCTTCGTAAGTTTTCATTAGCAATGGATCATTAACAATTTGAACTTCTGATTTACTACTAGAAGGAACATTCTGAGTAATACTAGTAATAGCAATAACAACAACCGCAACAATCAAAATCGCAGCACCAATAATTAACAAATACTCAATTGCACCCTGAGCAATTGATGCCTCTTTTAGGGACTCTTTCTTCCCTTGAGCTTTCTTATCAAAAATCATGAGAAATTAATGTTTTTTATCCTATTTATAGGTTTCGATAAAAAATTTATTTAGAAAAAAAAAACGATCTTTTTTAGAATTATAAAAAAATTAGTCAAGAGAGAACATCTTCTCCCTTGATTACAACATTTATTTATTTTTTTAGTATTATTTCTATTGCTGATACTTTTAAT
>CAZJVN010000032.1:9252-10115 GCA_964549775.1 uncultured archaeon
GTCTTCCATCCATTGTTACAACTTCTTCAGTTGAAGTAGTTATTGATTTTATTGAAATTTCTGGAGACTTATTTTTAACGATTTCAGCAACGTCAACAGCGTGAGAGATTGATTTTCCTCTTGCTTTAACTATTACTTCTTTAGCCCCAGTACCGAATTGGGTAACTACTGCTAACACGTAAGCCATAGCTCCTTTCTTTCCAATGAAAACATAGTTTCCTTGAAGTTCTTGTGGTGCTGCCACTTGTGCTTCAGCCTTAGTTGCTTCAGCTTTAGCTGCTTTTGTTTCTTTGATTTCTTTTGCTTCTTTTTTTTCTGCCATATTGAATTCCTCCGAAATTATTTAACAAATTTAACCCAAAAAACTTTAAAAACCAATTTATTGGAAAAAAATATTTGAAAAACAGGAAAGAAACTAATCAACAAGAACTAAAAAATAAAAATCAACTAGAAAGAATAAACAAAAAAACTAATTAACAATTACCAATCAATAAAAATTAAATAAAAAGAACTAATAAAAAATAAAAAAAGAAATTAAAAAAAGAGGGAAGCAAAGGATTTCTCCTTTGCTTTTAATTATTTATTTTAGATAATTTATTGTGTTTGTTAATACTCCCATTGATAGGCCTGGATCGTAGTTAAAGTAAACTACTGTTCCACCTAGTGGAAATTTTTTCTTCTCTAGTATTGCTGGGTAAGTTGCTGGAGTGTTTTCTGCTTTTATGTAAGCAATTGTTTTTGCTCCTTCATCAGCTTGTATTGCTAGAGTTTTTAGTGGGTATGGAGCCTCTGTTACTGGAGGTGTTAACTCTATACCTTGCATTATTGGGTGATCGTAATCTTGTCTATATACTCTACCCATT
>CAZJVN010000033.1:0-9432 GCA_964549775.1 uncultured archaeon
CATAAATAGAAGGGAAACCTTCTATTTATCCCTATTTATAAAGGATTTCTACAGAACCTATTTTTATTTAAAATAATTTAATTACTTTTTTGTAAATATGTGCTTTAAATTGAGGGTTTATTTTAGAACTTCTCCAGTTTCATTACTCCAAAAAATAAGATCAAGTTCAGCAAAATCAATTTTATTCTTTTTACAAAAGAGTCTCATTTTTTCTTCAATTTCTAAATAATTTTTCTTACTAATGGTTTTTGGAATTTCTTTAATTATATTAAATTTTTTCAAATTTTTTAAGATGTGTCTGTCCAAAATTGCAACATTTTCTCCAAACCCAATATTTCTTAAAAAATGACTGGATTCTTTTAATCCATACCCGTTAATTTCTTTTAATAAAAACTCTCTTGCTTTTAGTGGATCATTTGGTAAACCATTTTCTTCCAAGATTTTTTTTAATTTAGTTTTAGGAAACCTGTTTTGTATTTCAAATAATCTTTTTGCTTTTGTTCTAAAAAATCTTACATTTTTAACAAATGGTTCTTTTTGTTTTGCAAAACCCTTGTCCAATAAATTATGTTCTTTTAATTGATTGATTGCTTTCATGGCTTGTTTTGCTGAACTTTGGGGAGTAAGTATACAAAAACACAATTCTTCATAAATTGCATTATCATTTTCCCAAGTTTTTTTAAAATTCTGTAATGCTTCCTTGATTTTTTTTTCAAGGAGAGGGTTAGTTTTGCAAATTTTTTTCAAGAAATCACCCTACTAATAAGTAGTTTTTGATTTATCCCATTATTAGTTCGTTAACATTTTGTGTACTTTCAACAAGGTTCTCAAATAAAGCAACATGCTCTTTTTCAAATTCAGCAAGTTCTTCAAAAAATATTTTTACTGCTCCGCTAGTTTTTTTCCCAGCTTCTGAATAAAATTCTACTGCTTTTTTTTCTTTCCAAAGTCCATAAAGAATTGCGGTTAGTTCTCCTTGTGCAACACTTTTTGGTTGTATTTTTGGTAAAGAATTTTTTTCAAAACTAATGGTCTTTAATTGGTCGTTTTTTAATTCAGTTTCAAGTTCTTTAATTTTTCTTAAATGCATTTCTTCTTCTTTTACTAAAAAATTATAAAATTCTTCAAGTTCAGTTCCTTTAGTTTTCTCTACTTCCTTTTTGTAAAAATCTCCACTTGCTTGTTCAATATATTCAGCAATCTTTAGTGCTTCAAGAACAGTTTTTGTGGAATTGTGGTCTAAATCTTCTATCGCTTTTAAGATTTCTTTAGCTTTAACAAATTCCATAAATTTCACTTCCTTTAATAGAATAAATTTTGCTGCTTAGTTGTTTTAAATGTTTTTAACTAGTTCATTTTTTGGTACAATCCTGTACAACATTGTACTAATAGGGTTTTTAAACAAAAACAAACAATTTTCATATAAGAGGTAAAGTAAATTTTTTAATAAAGAAAATATTTTTTTGGTTAAAATAAATTTTTTTGTGATTTTTATGATTCAATCAATTGCATTTATTCCTGATGGAAACAGACGTTATGCAAAAAAAGCCGGAATTTCTCTTGCAGAGAGTTACTCTATTGGGACAAAAAAAGCTTTTGATATTGTAGAATGGATATCAAAATACCCTTCAATAACTGTTGGAACATTTTACACTTTTTCTTTAAAGAATTTTGAAAGATCAAAATTAGAACTTGATATTTTGTTTAAAATATTTGATAAACAATTAGATGAAGTTTATACAAATCCTATTTTTGATAAACACAAGATTTCATTAAAATTTATTGGGAGAAGAGATATGTTTCCAACAAAACTTCAACAAAAAATGGATGCTGTGGAAGAATTTACTTCAAAAAATAATAAGTATCAAATAAATTTAGCTCTTGGTTATGATGGTCAAACAGAAATTGTTGATGCTGCTCAAAAATTTGCACAAGAAGTGGTTGAAGGTAGGGCAAAACCTGAAGATTTATCAACAGGAAATTTTTCCAAATATCTTTATGCTGATTTTAAGGCGCCTGATTTAATTGTTAGAACCTCAAACGAGCAACGTTTGTCTGGATTTTTAACTTATCAAAGTTCATACTCTGAATTTGCTTTTTTAGATAAGTATTGGCCTGAGATAACAGAAGCGGATGTAGATAAAGTGATTAATGACTTTAATGAAAGAGATAGAAGATTCGGTAAATAAAAATTTTGTTTTATTTTAATTATTTTTTAAATGAATGAAAAAAAACCTATTGAAATTGCAGTAACTATTAGGCCCGAAATTATTACTCCAATCAGGTTTGCTAAAAAGAATTTCTTATAACCTATTCCTAAAAAGTTTCCTATTGCTGCACCTGTCCAAGTTCCTGAACCTGGTAAAGGGATTGCAATAAATATGGCTAAACCAAAGAAACCATATTTTTCTATTAAAGATTTTGATTGATTTTGAGCTTTCAAAATAACATGGTCATAAAATTTTTTTAGAAATTGTATTCTTAAAAATACGTGGATAATTTCTTCAAAAAAGAAATAAGCAATAATTCCTAAAATTGCATTAGCTATTACGCAAGTGATAAAGACAATCCAAACAGGAAGTGCAAATCCTTGCATTGTTCCAATAATTGGAACTTCTATTTGTCCTGAAAATAATCCTATTGGAATACTCCAACGTAATTCAAAAACTGGAACAAAAGTTAGTAATATTAGTGTAATTAATTTGTCTATCAATAAGATCACTATCATTAATTATTTTTGTTTATTTATATAAAAATTAACATCACATTTAGTTAAAAAAGCTCTGCTTAAAAAAATTTTGTAGTTGCTTTATTGTATAAAGCCCCATAG
Organism: uncultured archaeon; assembly: GCA_964549775.1. Lineage (GTDB taxonomy): Archaea > Iainarchaeota > Iainarchaeia > Iainarchaeales > JAAZKV01 > JAAZKV01. The sequence goes on from CAZJVN010000033.1 coordinate 2,831, forward strand.
TCTAGTGGTCAAGGATGGCGCCCTCTGATAAGTTGAGGATTTGGAGTTCGGCGCAGACCCCAGTTCGAATCTGGGTGGGGCTATTAATTTTATTTTTGCTGGGCTAAGCGAAAGCGCAAGCCCTGCTTCGCTTTGTCGTGCCGAAACTCGACGTGGGGGAGCTGTGTTGGGCTATTAATTATTTTAATTTTTTTAAGAAGTTGTTAAAACTAGCTTTTATGTTCTTAAAAATTTCATTGCAGTTCCAAAGAGTGTCCAATATTTTGGGTTACTCATTAGTTTTCCAATAAATTTACTTGGTTGATCCATGTCTCCATGCTCTTCTAAGAATTGCTCAATATTTTTTTGTTTTAGTTTTAAAAAAAGATTATCAAGTTTTTCATTACTTAAAGAGTTAATATATTTTCTTATTTTCCAGTGCATTTTTAGTTCTTTATTTATTGGCTCTATTTTTTTTTCATAATCTTTTAATTGTCCTCTATTTTTCATTATTGTTGAAATAACTTCTCCAAGCACATTTCCTGCTTTCATTCCAAATATTACTCCTCCCCCAGTAGTTGCTTTTGTTTGAAAAGCAGCGTCCCCTACTAACACATAAGTGTCTTTTACTAGTCCTTGTATTGGTTCTCCATAAGGAATTAGTGCAGATACTTTTTCACTAGCATGAACTGATGGGTATTTTTGTTTTAAAAATTCTTTGAAATTTTCTGAAATGTTTTCTCCCAAAATATTTCCTAAACCAATTTTTGCTTTGTCTTTACTTATAGGTACAACCCATGCAAAGAATCCTTTAGCATAGTCTCCAAAGTGTACTTCAACAAATCTTTCGTCAAATTCTCCTTTACAAGTTGCTTGTATGGTGTGAATAAATTGTTCTTTTTCTGTTTTTATCCCCATTAAGTGCCTTACTGTTGAGTTTACTCCATCTGCACCAACGATACAGGTTGTTTTTCTCATTTCGCCTCTTCCCTCTACTTGTACAAACATTGTCATTTCTTTTCCAGTAATACTTTTTTTTGCATCAATTAGTTTTGTGTGAGTTGCTACGTGTACTCCTAATAGTCTTGCTTTTCGGAGTAACATTTGGTCAAACTCTGCTCTATTAATTACGTAAGCTACTGGTTGTTTTTTTTGTATTTTTAGCATGGTTCCGTTAGGAGAAAATATTTTTGCTCCATAAATAGTGTTTTGTAAAGCATCGCCAAGAGTGAGTCTTAATTCTTCTACTCCTTTTTTTGAAATTAATCCAGAGCAATGTTCAGGTACTCCAATTTTTTCATGATCTTCATAAACTACTGAATCAAAACCTTCCTCTCTTAGTTTTATTGCAGTTGCAAGTCCTGCTGGTCCTGCTCCAATAATTGATACTTGATTCATTATTTTTCCTCGTTTTATTAGTTATATTATTGTTTTAAGTTATTTATAATTAGTTAAGTTTCTATTTATTGGTTTTTTATTTATTGTTTTGAATTTAATTTTGTTTGGCCAATTTATTTTTTTGGCCAAACGTCATTATCTTTTTTGTCAATTGAAGAGCTACTTCCACCAAATCCGTGTCCTTTTGTTAGCATTACTACTCCAACAATTATTCCTGCAATAATTAACAGTACTAAAATTGCTAGTCCTGCCATTATGATTAATTGTTGTGTTCCGCTTGACTCAACTATTTTTTCGGTGTTAGTTTCTTTTGGTAGAGTTACTGGTGCTGAACTAAAGTTTGCTATCACATTTTGTGAAATTAAATCATTTGCTTTTTGTTCAGTTATAACTCCGGTTCCATAACTAATAGTTTTTGTTGTTCCTTTTGGTATTGTAACAACAAATTCTATTACTGGATCTTCAGCTAGTATGTTAAAGTTAGTATCCGAGAATATTTCTGAAGCTTTTTGTGCAAACTCTTTTGGAATCATCTCTAAAACTTTTATAGTTTCTTTACTTGTGTTGTTTGCAATAGTTAGTTCTATTGTTGCTTGGTATTCTCCGTTAACTTTTACTATTTTTAATTTTCTAGTATTTTGATTACTATCTGCTTCTGCTTGTTTTGCTATCTCTTCAGAAAAACCAAGTCCTCTTAATGCATTACTTAGTTCTCCTTCTTGACTATCATAATTTTTTGTTTCTTTTGTTTCTGCAGTAGCTTTTGAATTTACTTCATCATAAATTGTTTTTGCTTGATCTGCTTTAGTTTTTGCTGCAGGATAAGCTGCGGCTAGTAAATCCTTATCTGCATTAACTACTAATAGATCTGCTTGATCTTTCTTTTGTTTTAAATCATTGTTTAATTTTATTCCTTGTGTTCCTAAATATTTTATTGTATCTTCTACAACTTTCTTTTTCGCTTTAGCATCACTAATAGCTTTTTCTGCTGTTTGTTTTGCTGTTAACTCATTACTAATGGTTATATTTAGTGTTGCTGTTTTTTCGTTTCCAGCTTTATCAATTGCTTTTACAGTTAAGGTGTAGGGTCCGTTTTCCATAGCTTTTGAATTGAAGTCATATGAATAATTATTTCCACTTTTTACTGGAGTGAAATTTGTTGTTCCTACTGTGAAAGTAACTGTGTTTAAATTTGTTTCAGTTACAGTTGCTTGTATTTTTTTTACTCCAATGTAAATTGTGTTTGTGTCAGTTATTGTAACAGAAGGTGCTACAGCATCAAAGTCAATTGTTTTTTCTTTTAACTTTCCGTCATCATTTTCGCAGTAAAAAGTTATTTCTTCTGACTCATCATATTCACCGCTTATTTTTATTGTAGCAGTTATTGAATCAGTGTCCTCATCACTTGCTAGTTCTTTTGTACTTTCTCCTTCATACTTGTAGGAAATAATTGCTTCATCCACATCCTCTGAATAACTACAAGCTATTGTTAGAGTATCATTAGCTTTTGTGAATGTTACATTTTCAGTTCCTCTTTTTACTGTTATTGTTGCTGAAACATCAGCAGGTACTGCTTCTACTTCATCAGAAGCACTACTTTCGTTTCCTGCTTCATCAATAAATCTTATTCTAAAAGTGTACTCTTCTCCGTTTTCTAAATCTTCAAGAGTGTATTCAAGTTCATCTTCATCATAATCTATTGTTTCTTCTTCATCAAAGTCTCCTTCAAGACCAAATTCTATTAATACACTTTCAACATCATTGTCTTCAGCTTCATCCCACTCAAGAGTTACTTCTTCACTATCAACAGATTTTACTCTAAGCCCAGTTGGTTCATCGGGTTTTGTTTTATCATATTCAACATCTACTTCTGCAATGCCTGAAGCCCAGTTTCCTGCAGCATCTCTAAATTTAGCATAAACAGTTCTTTCTCCTTCATCACTATCACATTTTCCTTCATAATCAGTTTTTGTAATATCAAAAGCAGTTGTTTTTGTACTAGCTCCAGTTAAAGCAATTTCTTTATATTCACCTGCTCCAAAAGCATCATCACAAGATAATCTAGCAAATCCGCCATTAATTGAAGGGTCAGTTGCTTCTAAAGTAAATTCAGGGGTCTTTGAATTTGTTGGATCAGTTACAGAAATCTTTAAACTAGTTGGTGCTGTTGTGTCATAAAGAACATCTTCACTTTCATAAACAATTTCATCATTTTCATCCTTTTCACAAACAATAATTGTGTAAGTAGTTCCACTAACAGGAGTTTCTCCTAGTTCATCAAATACTATAATAGTTGTTGAGTTTTCTATACGTGGAGAATAACTTGTGCAAATATCTTCATTTATGTCTTCTCCAATATTAATAGAGTAATCAGTTGCATCAGTAGAAAAATCAATTTCTGCTTCAATGTCATTGTCATTTGTTATAGAATTAACATCAATAGTTAATGCACTTGCAAAACTTAGTGACACAATAAGCGTCATGAAAACTAATACAATTTCTCTAAAATTCATTTGATATCAACCCCAACTGTTTGTAGAAAATAAGTTGTAAGTATTTATATTCCTTATTATTTGCTAGATTTTGAAGAATAATTGAATTTTTGTCTTAATTTTTTGACTAAAATTTTAATTAATGCTTGAATTATTTTTGTTTTAATTATTTCTTTTAAATTAAATTTTTTTAATTAAAACTTAGTTCAATAAAATAGATTTATATTCTTTTTGTATTACAATTGTGTTACAGTGATTTTATGGGGATGGTTTTATTTCAAGTCAGATTGCCAGAAAAAATTGTTTCTTCTATTGAGGAAGCGGTTGAGCAGGGTTTTTATGAGTCTAAATCAGATCTTGTTAGAGATGCTATTAGAAGATTTGTTTTTGAAGAGCAATTAGCTTCTGTTTCTTTAAAAAAGAATTATTCAAAGGAAATAAAAAGTTTTAGAAAAAAACAGATATTAAAAAAATCCGATTTAGATAAAATTAATTCGCTCTAGAGCAATTTCTGGGGTTTGTGCAATAATTAACTTTTTAGAAGTCTCTAATAATTCTTTATCTCTAGTTATTAGTATTGAATTTGTTTCTTTGGTTAGAGTAATATGGATATAGTCAAAGAAACTTATTTTGTGATTATTTTCTTTTTCTAGTTTTCTAGCATAATTATAAGTTTGTTCTGTTGCTTTTATGAAAACTAGTTTTGGTTCATTTTTGAACCATTCTTTCTTTTTTTCATAATTTTCCTTGAGCTTAAACTCAAGTTCTCTTAATACAAATCCTGAATAAAATATTTTATCATTTTTTGAGAATAAGATTTTTTTAATAAGTTCTTTTGAGTATTTAGCTTGTTTAGTATTAACTTCATCACTATTAAACAGGTTTAACCAAATACAAGTATCAATGTAGTAATTCATCAAATAATTCTTTTTTTGAGTGTTTTTTAACTTTTTGAGAGTGTCTTGCCGACAGAATTAGTTTTCTATTTGCTTTTCCAAATACTTTAAAAAAATTGTTGCGTACTCTCCAGTTCCAAGTTCAAAGTTTAACCAATACTTGTTTTTGTTAAACTTTTTCACAGAAAAGTGTTTTGAATTGAAAAAAGTTTTTCTCTTTAAAGTGTTTTTGAAGAATTGTTTTTCAAATTCATTAGGGGTGATAATTATTTCTCTTTTCATTGCTTTTGAAGCACACAAAGGAAACTCTTCTTCGTTTTTTCCTTCAAAGATTTTAGAAAAAACATTTTTTGGTTTCTTTAGTAAAATTTCTTTTTTTAGCTCATTGTTCCATTTTATTGCTTGTATTGTTTTAATTAATTGTTTTGTTGATTTGCTTTCAGTATATTTGAAAGCCTCTTTAAATTGAGTGGGGTTTTTTTCTAAAAACTCAAAAAGAACAACTTTCCCAGTATTTTTGATTTCTTCATGTTCAAGAACATTTTTCCAGTTTCCCCAATTACTTTCAATAACTCTTTTCATTACTCTACTCTTATCAGTATCAAATTTTGTTTTCTGAGTTAAAAATAATTTTAATGCATTTTCATAATCTTCTTTCTCAATTAAAGATAATATTGTTTGGGAATTTGCACTAAACCTTTGTTCTCCAAAATAATTAGCAACAAGTTCATTTTTTTCTTTAAATTGTTTTAATTTTTTTGCTTCCTCTTCATTTAGTTCTGTAAGTACTTTGAAAGCATTTCCTTTATGCGCTCCAATAAATAATTTTTTCTCACTTTTTCCAACAAAAGTAACACTTAGATTTTCTTCAGTAATATTATCAATTCCTTGTCTTGTACACATGAATTGTTTAGTGGAAGCATTTCTGTCCTTTACTCCGCAAAAAAGAGAATCCTTAGGCAATCTTTTGAGTAATTGTTTATGACTCAAATCCTTTTTCTCAACAACATAATAATTCCACTCTCCATTATCTCCAAGAGCCGGTTTAAAAAGTTCAGTAACAAAGAAGTTTTTAGAATTAAATGAATACTCCATAGTATTATTTAGTTAGTAATGAGTTAATAAATAGTTATTTTTCTTTTACACATAAAATTTGAAATGCATTTTTTGGATGTCTTTTAACTATTAGTTGAGTAAAGTCTGAAATTATTCTCCATAGTACTTTTGGTTTAAACAATAAATTTGCATATTCTCCACGTAATGGTTTCCAACCATTAATTCCAATAACTTTATACCCTTTATTTTCCATCTCTTTAGAAGTCCAGCCAGACCTGTGGATTTGCCAAGGATTGTCATCATATTTTCCTTGTGGTAAAAATCCGTTAGGTGTAAAAATAATTATCTTTTTCTTTGCTATTTTTTCCATTTTTTTTTATTAATTTTAAGCCATCTTTTTTTTCTAGATGCTCAATTAAGTCCATTGCAATTACACAATCAAAGGAATTTGATTTAAACTTTTTGTCAATATTCAATACATTTATTTTATGGTATTTGTTATGTATTTTTTGTGCTTTACTTTTAGTTATGCTTGGTAAAAATGAATCTACTCCTTCTGAATATAAGTTATTTTTAATTGAGCCAAGCGGGGAGTTTGATCCACAACCAACATCAAGGACTGTTTCACAATCAGCTATTACCTTTTCTAATTCAAAAATAAAATTTGGAAAAAAGAATAGGTATATTTTCTTTAACATATTATTCACTAATAATACCAACATAAAGATTATTTTCATATGCTTATTTAAACAGGTGTTATTTTCAAAATTATATGGCTTTA
>CAZJVN010000034.1:0-8866 GCA_964549775.1 uncultured archaeon
GATAGGAGGCCGAACCTCCTATTTATGCCTATTTATAAATCATTTCTACAGAGCCCTTAACAAAAAAAGTTCGGATTTTTTTGTTCCAAAAGGAACTCTTTGTTTGAAATCCAAACTAAGCAGGTATTAATCAAAGTATGGTGTAATATAATAGAAAGAAAAAAATCAATAAAACTCGTGAAAAACTAGTTTTTTGATTAAAAAACTAATTCTCCCAAAAACGATAGAAACCAAGTGGCGCGAAGCTGGGCAAAGAGTTTTAAATAAATAAAATTAAAAATATTTAGAAAGGGTGAAGAAAATTGGTTGAACTTAACTTAGAAGAAATCGAAAAGCAAGAAAGCTCTCCTTTCACTGAAAAGTTTGAAGAATTTTATAACACTGTTTATCGAAAAGAAATAGAAAAAATTGTTGAAGCGTATCCTGAAAAAAGAAGTCTTGTAGTTGATTTTAAAACTCTTGAAAAATTTGATCCACTCTTAGCTGATGAATTACTTGACAATCCTGATGGAGTAATTGAAGCAGCAGAAAGTGCAATACAACAAGTAAATATTCCATCACTCCAAGTAGAAGAATTCAAACCACACGTTAGAATAAGTAATTTACCAAAAGATAGAGAAATTAATTTAAAAGATATTAGTTCAAAACATCTAAACCAATTAATTTGTGTAGAAGGACTAATGAGACAAATCACTGATGTATTACCAAAACTAATTCTTGCAGTGTGGAAATGTAGAAGATGTGGAAACATTTACAAAATTCCTCAAGACAAAAAAACAAAACTAACCCCGCCAAATATGTGTGAGTGTCACTCTCGAGAATTTGAATTACTTGAAGATAAGTCAGGATTTATTGATTACCAAAAAATTGAGATACAAGAACCCTTAGAAAAACTAAAAGGAAATGAACAAGCAGTTTATCTAAAAGTATTTGTAAGCGACGATATTGTAAACAAAGTTGCAGCAGGAGATAAAACAAAGTTTGTTGGAATACTACGTTTACTTCCACCTGATAAAGAGAAAAAAAATATTTATGGAAAATTCTTAGAAGTAAATTATTTAGAAGAAACACAAAAAGAATTCTCTGAAGTTGAAGTAAGTAAAGAAGAACAAGAAGAGATAAGAAAATTATCAAAAGACCCTGGAGTGTATGAGTTATTAGTAGATAGTATTGCTCCTGCAATTTATGGACATAGCGTGGTGAAAGAAAGTATTGCCTTACAATTATTTGGAGGGGTGACAAAGAACTTACCAAACAAACAAACCATCAGAGGAAACATTCACGTTTTATTAATTGGAGATCCAGGTTGTGGAAAATCACAACTCTTAACTGCATCAAACAATATTGCTCCAAAAAGTATTTACATTAGTGGAAAAACAACTAGCGGAGTTGGATTAACTGCTTCCGCTGTAAAAGATGAATTTGGGGAGGGTGGATGGACACTTAAAGCAGGAGCTTTAGTTCTTTCAAGTGGTGGAATCTGTATGGCAGATGAACTTGACAAAATGGATCCACAAGATAGAAGTGCGCTTCACGAAGCAATGGAACAAGGAATGATTTCAGTAGCAAAAGCAGGAATCGTGACAAGATTCAAAGCAGACACCTCACTCTTAGCTGCAGCAAATCCAAAATTTTCAAGGTTTGACCCATTCACTCCCTTCTTAGAACAAATAGAATTACCAGCTTCACTAATTTCAAGATTTGATTTATTCTTCATGATAAAAGATGTACTTGATCGAACAATGGATCAAAAAATTTCAGAACACATTCTAATCACTCACCAAAGTGGAGAAAAACTAAGACAATCAAACATTACAGGAAAACCATTAACAAAAAAAGATATGGAAAAAATTGAAGAGGTAACAAAACCAAAAATTGATCCGGAATTATTAAGAAAATATATTTCCTACGCAAGACAAAAATGCTTCCCAATACTAACAGAAGAGTCAATGAAAACAATAAGTGAATTTTATGTAGGTTTAAGAGATCAAGGAAGAGGAAAAGGAACCTACTCTGCAACCGCAAGACAACTAGAGGGAATAGTGAGACTTTCAGAAGCAAGTGCAAGAGTAAGATTAAGTGACACTGTAGAAATAGAAGATGCCGAACGAGCAATAAGACTTGTAAAAAAGTCACTCGAAGAAACAGTAACTGACCCCGAAACTGGAAATATTGATATTGATATTGTAACTAGTGGAATCACTCAATCAAAACAAAATGCGATAAGTGTAGTAATGAGAATAATAAAAGAAGCGATGGGAGAAGGAATTGACATGGTTCCACTAGAACAAGTAGTAACTAGTGGAATAGAAAAAGGACTGGATGAAGAAAGAATCAAATCAGCTCTTGAAGACCTAGAACGAAAAGGAGACATCTACCGACCAAGACACCACTTCGTAAAACCCTCAACAAAAGGATAAAACTAATAAAAAAATTACATATCAAACACCACCCTAATTTAGAAAACCATACAAAAGACAAGAATTAAATAAACAACCAAACCAACAGTTATTATGAAAACTAATTTAAAAAACAAAAAAACTTCCACAAACAAACAAAAAAATAACCAGAATATTAAAACAAAAAAAACAATAAAAAAAACTGATTCAAAAGAAAGTTGGTTAAGTAAAGAAGTAATCATTAAACTAGCACTGCTTTTTTTAATAATACAAGGAACAGGAATTATTGTTGCAATAAATTTAATCCCACAAAACGTAGCCCAACCCTTATTCAGCGAAAACATTAACGACCCAATAAACGCAATAGGATTATTTGTAATGATAATAATAATGACAGGAATAATTTTGTTAATACTAAAATTTAGAAAAGAAAATCAAGTTTTAATAATAATTGAAACTCTTGCAATATTTTCAGCATCAATAATTGTAACAGCAGCGCTAATACCAAATGAAATAATTGCAATAATACTATCTCTAGCATTGATTGTTTTTAGAAATTTGTATAGAGAAAATGTTTTTATTAGAAATTTTGCTAGCGCAATAGCAATAGCTGGAGCAGGAGCACTATTAGGAATCTCTTTAGGATTACTTCCAATAATTTTATTTATAATAATTTTAGCAATCTATGATATTGTTGCAGTGTTTGGAACAAAACACATGGTAGCGCTAGGACAAGCAGTTACTAAAAAAAATTATGCATTTACTATCGCAATTCCTACAAAAAAACATTTTTTTGAACTAGGGAATGGAGATCTTGTAATACCTTTAGTTGTTGCAACAAGCATTATTGCAAACGCACAATTTCAAAACAACACTCTAGTTGCAACACTTTGTTTACTTGCAAGTTTTGTTGGATTATGCTCAAGCATTTACATGGTTTCAGTAAAAAGAATAGCAATGCCTGCTTTACCCCCACAAACGCTACTAATGGTAATTATCATAATAACCTCACTAATATTTTATGTGTGATTAATTCATGACTACTAAACTCATAAAAACAAGTCCTGCAAAACATAAACACTTAAATTTTATTTTAGAAGGAATAAAAATAATTTACAAAATTGAAAAAGAACCTTACAAAGATAAAAAGAATGTAACTAAAAATATTATTAAATCAATAAAAAATAAAGAAATTATTATAGCTGACTTAAATGACAAACCAGTAGCATTTTTGCAATTTAATTTCTCTAAAAAATGCCCTTATGGATTAAATTATTCCAACTGGAAAAACAAATTTGGTTGGATAGAATGGTTATATGTAGAAAAAAAACAACAACATAAAAAGATTGGAACTCTACTACAAAAAGAATTTGAAAAAGAATGTAAAAAAAGAAAAATAAAAGAAATCTTACTTGATGTTTATGAAGTAAATCAAAACGCGAGAAAATTTTATCAAAAAAATGGATACAAAGAAAAAATAATTATCCTTTCAAAAAAAATTAACTAAAACAATTTCTTATTGAACTGATAAAACCATTTGAGTACAACTCATTGCTAAATAATCTGGAGGAACACCAAACAAAGTGAGAAGGAAAGGCACTCCAAAATAACCTGCATAAGCAATTATTACGTACCTTGGAAGTTTTCCTAAAAAACAACCAATAAAGAATTTTAATTTACTATACTTTGCAAGTCCTGCAGCAATTCCAATAACATCAAAAGGAAGAGGAGTAAATGCAAAAATAATTAATAAAGGAATACCTACTTTGTTTAGTTGATCTCTTAAAACTTTTAATTGTTGAATCTCAGCTTTCTTCATTTTATTAAAAGTAGTAATACCTAAATATCCAACAATATACCCCGAAAATTCTCCTAAAGATGCCCCTAATGCAACTATAAAACCTAATAACAAAGGAGAAAACATTCCTAAATGCAAAAATTCTATTGCTGAAATTGGAGCTAGTAATAAATCAATTGGAAGCGGAAAAAATAAAGAAGCATTAGCAATTATTGCGACAAAAAACAAACCAATTAAACCAATAGCTCCTGAATTTCTAACAAAACAAAAAAAATCTTCAACCTTAAAAAATCCACTAACAAAAGCTAAAATAATTAAAACAATTAAACCTGCAAAAATAACCATTATTTTGTATTCAAAATCATTACCGCTACTAGAAGTTTTACTTTTTGCATCTTTTCTAAAAGCCCACTTAAAAACCATGAAATAATAGGAAAAATGGCTTTTATATAGTTTTTGTTAGGAAAATTACTTATAAAGTGAATAAAAAATGGAACAAAACTACGAACAAATGCTAGACCGAGCGTATCTTTCTATTCCAAAAAAAGCTCTAAGTCATGAAAGATTTGAAATACCAAGAGCAGACTCAATGATACAAGGAAGCAAAACAATTGTTAGAGGAGTAAACGAACTAATAAAAACTATGAGAAGAGAAAAAAAACACTTTTTAAAATACTTAACAAAAGAAACAGCCCTACCAATCAATGAAGGAAATAACCAACTAATAATTAATGGAAAAGTTGGATCAATACAATTAAACAGATTAATTGAAAATTATTTTAAACAATACATTCTTTGCCACGAATGTGGAAAACCAGACACAAACATAATTACCCAAGAAGGGATACAAATAATAAAATGCGAAGCTTGCGGAGCAATAAAACCAGTAAACTAAAAAAATTACTAAAGAAAACTAATTATAGTCGAAGTGAAAAAATGATTGCAAAAAAACATGAATTTCAATTAACTACAATACTTGCTGTGTGTGACAAAGAACATTTAGGAAAAACATATGAAGAAGGAAACATTTGCTTCACCGTTTCTGAAAAATTCTTTGGTGGAGATAAAATAACTGAAAAAGAACTAAAAGAACTATTCAAAGAAGTCAACTCAATAAATTTATTTGGCAATAAATGCGTAGAAATAGCTGAAAAAGAAGGTTTAATAACTTCTTCTAGCATAATTAAAATACAAGGAATAAAACACGCACAAATATATAATTTTTAAAAAATTTTTGATCTGGTGAGAATAATTGGCTAACTTTAATTCACAAAAAAGAAAAAACCAAATGAACAGAAAAAGAACTAACCAAAACCCCCCAGCAGCACAACCAACAGGAGACACATTTGTAAGAGTAAGAGTACCTAATGAAAAAGAACTAGAACAATTTGCAATAGTACTACAATTAATGGGTTCAAATCAAGTAAAAGCATTGTGCGAAGATGGAGAAGAAAGACAATTTAGAATTCCTGGAAAATTAATGAAAAAAGTTTGGTTAAGAGAAAACGATCTTATTATTGTAAAACTATGGGACTTTCAACCAAGCAAAGGAGATGTTGTTTGGAGATTTTTAGGACACCAAACAGAATACTTGAAGAGAAACGGATACTTACAAAAACTACCAATATAAAAATTAAAGACGAATAAAAAAATATTTAAAAAAATTAATAAAAAACAAATTAATTGAGAAAATTAAAATAAATAACAAATTAGAAAAACTAGTTCTAAAAAATAAAAGTGAATTTTATGAAAGACGCTGAAGAAGATTATTACGACAAAGAAGATTTTGACAAAATAGTCAAAGAAGAAAAACTAATTAAAGACGAACATACTCGAGAAATATTTGAACAAGTATTTGACAAAGCAACAATCAATGCTGTTTATGAACTTGCTAGAAAAAAATACTTTGACGAGATAGAATTTGTCATATCCACTGGAAAAGAAGGAAATGTTTTTAGATGCAAATCTTCAAACGGATTTTATGCAATGAAAATATACAAAATTGAGACCTCAAACTTCAAACACATGATGGATTATATTGAAGGGGATGAAAGATTTAAACAAGTTAGAAAGGACAAACTTGAAGTGGTAAAAGCTTGGACAAAAAAAGAATACAAAAATTTAGAGGACCTAACAAAAATAAAAGTAAAAGCCCCCCTACCAATAACTTTTAACAGAAATTGTTTACTAATGGAATTTATCGGGTATGACGGAATTGCTGCTCCACGCGCAAAAGAAAAAAAGTTTTTAGACATGAACAAAACTTATGAAATTATTTGTGAATATTTAGCAAAAATGATTAACGCAAAATTAATACACGCTGACCTCAGCGAGTATAATATTTTAAACAATAATGAAGAAGTGGTAATAATTGATGTTGGACAAATGGTTAATACAGGACACCCTAAAGCAAAAGAATTTTATCAAAGAGATATTACAAATTTATCAAAATGGTTCGCAAAAAGTGGAGTAGATACTAGTTACGAAAAAATGTATGAATATGTAAAAGAAAAAACAAAAAAATAACAAAAAAAAAGAAAATTTGCAAAACTCAAAGGTTAAAAAATAGAACAAACAATAAATTAGTATAAAAAAGTGAAATTTATGGAAGAATTAATCAAAATACCTGAAGACCGAGTGGGAGTACTAATTGGACCAAAAGGAAGTACTCGAACAAAAATAGCTAAAAAAGGAAAATGCAAAATTGAAATAGATTCCCAATATGGAGAGGTATTTATTGAAGGAGAGGGAGAAGAATTTTTTAGAGCAGCTGATGTAATAAAAGCAATCGCAAGAGGATTCTCACCAGAAAGAGCATTCAAATTATTTGAACACGAATACTTACTAAAAATAATTGATATTACTGATTACGCAGGAAAAAACCACTCTACTCAAAAAGCAAAAAGAGGAAGAGTAATTGGAAGAAATGGACTTGCACGAACTGAAATTGAGAAAAAAACTCACGCCCTAGTTTCCGTACAAGGAAAAACCGTAGCAATAATAGCACTACCTGACGAAATGGAAAAAGCAGAAGAAGCAGTAGAAATGCTACTATCCGGAGCAAAACACGAAACCGTAGAAAGATTCTTAGACGGACGCGGCGCAAACAAATTCGAATTATAAATAAAAAATTTTGTTTGAAAAAATCTTGGAAGCCTTTTTAAGTCTTTTCTTCTTTCTCTATTGCGTAAAAGAGCTTAACATGGTGAGCGATTTGGCTGTAGAAAAAACAAAACAAGAAGCGAAAGCAAAAAAAACTGATGACGAAAAGGCAGATTTAATCGAAAAAGCAGCAGGAAATCTTGAAAAAGAATTCAAAGAACACTCAGTAGCAGAATTCTTCAAAAAAAATAAACAAATGTTAGGATTATATGGAAAAGTAAGAACCCTAACAATGGCAATTCATGAATATGTATCTAATTCCCTTGATGCTTGCGAAGAAACAGGAATATTACCAGACATTGATGTAAAAATTGATGAACTTGGAGAAGAATATTATGAAGTTACAGTAAAAGATAACGGACCTGGAATTAGTAAAGAAAATGTTGGAAAAGCATTTGGAAAATTACTTGCAGGAACAAAATTTCATAGACTAAAACAAAGTAGAGGACAACAAGGAATAGGTTGTGCAGGATGTACAATGCTTTCACAAATGACTACTGGAAAACCATCAAAAATTATTACAGGACAACACGGAAAAAAACCAATCTCTTTAGAACTAACAATTGACCCAAGTAGAAACGAACCAAAAATTTCTGACTTAAAAGAACTTGATAAAGAATTTAGAGGAACTGCAGTAGCTGCAAAATTCAAAGGAGTACTTTATAGAGACTCTGATCAAGGAGCAATGGAATACTTAAAAAGAACTGCACTAGCAAATCCACACGCACAAATTTCTTTTAGAGACCCACTAGGACAAAAAGTTGTTTTCAAAAGAACACAACACACACTCCCAGAATTACCAGGAGAAATAAAACCACACCCAAAAGGAGTAACTGTTGATGATATAATTTCTATGGGAAAAAAGACAGGCGGAAGAACTGTAGCAAGTTTTTTGAATAACGAATTTGATAGAATGGGTGCTAAGGGACTTGAAGAAGTAAAAAAAATTGTTGACTTTGATTTAGGAAAAGATCCAAAACAATTAACTTGGGATGAATCAGAACAAATAATTAAAGCATTCAAAAAAATTGACTTCATTGCACCAACAACAGATTCACTAAGACCAATTGGAGAAAAACAAATACAAGGTTCACTACAAAGCATAATTAAACCAGAATTCTTAACCGTACTAACAAGAAAACCAGCCGTGTACGCTGGAGGATACCCTTTCCAAGTAGAAATTGCAATCACTTATGGAGGAGGAAGTGGAAGAAAAATTGGGGAAGAAACAAAAATGGAAATAATGCGATTTGCAAACAGAGTACCATTATTATTTGATCAAGGAAACTGTGCACTAACAAAAGCAATTCAAACAGTAGACTGGAAAAGATATGATATAAAAGATCCAGAAAACGCTCCAGTAACAGTATTCATCAATTTTATTTCAGTACACATCCCATACACTGGTGCAGGAAAACAAGCTATAGCTGATGAAGAAGAAGTTCTTGAAGAAGTAAGACTAGCACTAATGCAAACTGGAAGAAAAGCAGGAATCTACATCGCACAC
>CAZJVN010000035.1:0-8665 GCA_964549775.1 uncultured archaeon
TTTTCATAAGCATTTTTTACAGAATCAAAAAAATCATTAAAATTAACCATAAACCACACCATTAGTAGCATCAAGTAATATTTGTTGTTCATCTTTTAACTTATTTAAAACACCATCGCAACCAACAATGCATGGAATTCCAAGTTCTCTAGATACAATCGCAGCATGACTCACAACACCTCCAGTTTGAGTAATTACACCTTTTGCTTTCATCATCAAAAGTAAATAAGAAGGATCTGTTTTTTCACAAACCAATATAAAATCAAAATTATCCAAAGAAGTTAACAAATTAATACTCTCTAATGAAATTATTTTTATTTTTCCTTCAACTCTACCTTTACTTGCACAAACCCCTCTTAATATTTCTTTCATACTCAAATCCATCCAAAAAAATTTAATATACTCAACAAATTAAAGATAAGTTCTCTTTTTATTATCTATTTTCAAAGAGATTTTATTACCTCGTCAAATTTTATTTTTTGATCAGCATAATAATCAAATGAATTTAAAACATCAATATCAAAGTAAAACGATTCTTCAAATAATCTTTTTGCCACAGGTGTAGCCAAGTTAGATTTTAAAAATTGAGTATAATAATCTTTACTACCCAACGCCATTAATAAAAGATTTTTATTAGTAAAAACATTGGATAAATTTAATGGTTTATAAATTGTTTTTAAGTTAAAACCTTCTTTTGTTAAAGCATCACAAATAACTGGAGCTATTTTTGATCTAAAAACCTGCACAGGATAAACTTTTTGTTTATCATACAAATTTTTAACTTTAGAAGAAAAGCTTTTTTTAAACAATCTAGCAATATTCTTTCTTTTTTCCAAATTGAATTTAAGATTAGTTAATGATTTCAAAGCAAGAAAAGAATTGTATTCTGGAATTCTCAAATTAAGTCCCCTGGGATAATAAACCCTGAATGCTTGTCTCCCCCCCTCCTTAAAATAATTCATTCTTTTATATAACTCTTCATTATTTGTTATTGCAGCCCCCCCTTCACCACAATCAAGAATTTTACCTTGAGCAAAACTAAAACATCCAATATCACCCTGAGTACCAACTAATTTATTATTTATCTTCATCCCAGGAACATGCGCACAGTCCTCAATTAAAAACAATTCATTATTTTTACATATTGTTTTAATTTTCTTTATATTGGCTGGCAATCCATAAATGTAAGGTAATAATACTACTTTTGTATTACTTGATAAATTTTTTAAAATATTTTTCGGATTAATTGTATATGTATCTTTTTTTACATCACAAAATTTTGGAATCAAAGAATTTTCAAAAACCGGAAGTATTGAAGAATAACAAGTCAGTGGAGAAACAATTACTTCAGATCCTTGTTTTAAATTTAAGCTAGAAAGGGCTGAATGAATACTTGTAGTTCCAGTATTTGTAGTTATTGCATATTTTATCTTAAATTTTCTTTTAATTTCAGTTTCTAATTCATTTTTCCAAAATGGAGTTGGATCATTTTTTGAACCAACAGATAAATTTTTGTATTCTAATAAATTTAACAACAAATCTTTTTCATTATTAGAAAAATTAAATCGTTTTTGCTTTTTACCAGTTAGCATTTTTAACCACCTTTTCTACCGCTTCACATACCCCACGCACTTTATCAGTAGGAAATTGAGAATGGCAAAAAAATGCCATAATACGTCTGTTAACTTCGTCAGTAACTGGAAAATTTTCTTCAAAAAATTTTTGTGAAAAATTGTTTTTTATAGATAATTCTTTTAAAAAATTAACTTTATTTAAAGGAATTGTATTAAATAAAGGCAAAGTGGCATTCTCTTCTTTTAAAGCATTTACAAAAAAATCTTTTTTCTTTGCAATTTCTTCAGGAAGTAGAACTGGAAATTTAAAATAAACTGGATCTGTGCCCTCTTGTTCAGGAATCAATTCAAACCCCAATTTTTTAAAACACTTAGTATAAATTTTTGCATTAATTTTCCTTTTTTTGTTGTTTGAATCTAATTTTTTTAATTGCGAAATCCCTATTGCAGCAGTAAAATCAGTCATACGATAATTAAAAGCCAGTCTATCATATTCTTTACTGTCAGCGTTTCTTTTCCCACACTGTCGCATTGTTTTTAATTCTTTAAATATTTCCTCATTGTTTGTGGTTGTCATTCCCCCTTCCCCCGTAGTTATATTTTTATACAAATAAAAACTAAAACAACCAGCATCACCAAATGACCCGACTACTTTATTGCCAACTTTAGCTCCATGTGCTTGTGCGCAATCTTCAATTAAAAACAAATTATTTTTTTTTGATGTTTTTTGAATTGATTTTATTTCACAAGGAAATCCATATAAGTGTGCTGGAATTACCCCAATTGTATTATCAGTTACACTAGTTCTAACTAATTTTGCGTCCATTCCAAGATTTTTCTTTGTAATATCAACAAAAACCGGTTGTAATCCTTCTAAAAGCATTGGTGTAACTCCAGTAATAAAAGTATATGTTGGAACAATTACCTCCCCATTTTCTCTGGGCATCATTGCGGCAATTGCGGAATGAATAGATGAGGTCCCAGAATTACACGCAACTGCATATTTAACAGCATGGTATTTTGCATATTCTTTTTCAAATTGTTCAACTTTATTTTTTCCCTCAAAAGTAGTTAAATTTCCCTGTTGTAAAGTTTTCGTAACATGACAGATTTCTTCTTTTGTTAATTTTATTTTAAAATCATATTTTTTTAATAGAGGTTTTCCACCCATTATTGCTAATTTACTCATCTAACCCCCCCTGCAGTATTATTAAAACTAACATTTACTGGATCACAAGTTGAACATTTTTTACAATTAATAGAAGTTATAATTTTTAAGTATTGTTCAGATTTTATAATATTCTCCAGAGAATTCTCAAAGACATTACCCAAAACATAATTTTTTGCTTTATAAGGACTATTATTACAAGGATAAACTTCGCCAGAACATTCAACAAAAATCATTTTTTTTGATAAAAAACATTTTTTATTATAATAATTAAGTGAAGAATAATCTCCATTAGTACTATTCTCTATTTCATCTCTTGTAATTCCAAAAATATATGGATTATCATTACGCAACACAACTTTATAATCTTTTAAAATCTTTAAAAATCTTGGAACAACAATTGAATTATATTCAGTTATTTGCATTTCATCAAGATATAAATTATCAATTTTTTTTATATTAAATAAATTTATCTCATCAAATTCCATATCACTACTTAATTCAATTATTTTTGGTAAGTCCAAATAGGACTTATTACTAATAACATAATTAATTATTAACTTTGGGCGGTTAGAAAATTTGTTCAGTTTTTGAATACCATCCTTAGCTTTTTTAAATAATCCCGGAGTGGCTCTTAAGAAATCATGAGTTTTTTCATTTGACGAATCAATAGAAATAAACACTTTACTGGGCGGAAATTTCATTAATTTTTTCAAAAATTCATCATTTAAATTTGAACCGTTTGTAATGAAAGAATAAATTAAACCAGATTTTTGTATCAATTCTATAATTTCAAAAAAGTTCTGATGTATTGTTGGTTCTCCTCCAGTCAAGCAAATTTCTTTAACTTGAAGATTTTTTGCACCAAAAATTATTTTTTTTATCATATCGATTGACATTTCATCATTACTTTTCCAAAAATCACAAAAAGTACAATGAGAATTACATTTTTTTAGTATTCTAATCATGACTGTGTCAATTTTATCAGCTTCACTATTTTTTTCTAAAAGTTCAGAATACTTAATCATCTAAGACCACCTTTAAATTTTTCAGCAATCTCTTTAAATCAGTCCGATTGTTTATTTCTCCACTAATTTCTGTTGGCCAAGCAGTTTTATTAAATTCAAAAACTTCCAAAGCCATTGAATCAACATAAGAAAATAGTTTTGCATCCGAATCATGCAAATATGGTTTTTTTTCTTTATCAAATCTATGCATTCTTATTAAACCATCCGTAGAGGGATAAGATAAAGAAACAATTTGGTAAGGACCATTATTATAATTGTTCCACAAAGTAGCTATAGCCCTACCTTTTTTTGCAGCCATTAATTGCTGAAGATTTTCATAAATAATTAAATTAGACCCCTTCCTTTCTAAAATAGAATCTATAAACTCAGGTAAATAAAGCGATAAAAATCTAAGATGAATACGAAAATTAAATGAATCTTTAATCTTTGGTTTTACTTGCAATAAATGTTGATATAATGTTACCGCATCATTTTCATTCAAAATTAACTCAATCTTTTTTGTAAAAAATTCAATATTTTTATTAACAAAAGGATTATCTGACCTTACACAAATAACCTCATGTTTCATTAAAAAAGATAGCTTTTTTATAATTTTCTCAAATTTATTTCCTACAATAACCCATTGAGCTTTTGAATTTTGAGATTGTTTATTACGCAAAATTTCTTCTTCAACCCCAATATGAATTATTACTTTTTTATTTAAAATCTTTCCAACTTTTATTAAAGTGATAATATCAAATACTGATTCAATACTAATGTCACATTTGCAATCATCAATACAAGGTCCACCGCAAACATACGCATCCTTTTTTAAAACATATTCTAAATTATCAGTTACCCCCACAACATTCTTGTCAGAAAGCAAATTTTCTTTATAACCCCTCAAACCTGAATTTTCAATAGATAACAAATTAAAAGTATTTTTTAATTCACTAACACTTTTATCATACCATTTAAGTGTGAAACTATCCAAATTCATAAATATCCCACTAAATCTTATTTAATTTATTATTATAATCAATAAAACTCTTGTAATTAACATTACTAAAATTTCCACCAACAAAAAGTTTATTTTGTTTAAAAAAATTATTTGTAAAATTTGAAAATTTATAATTGTTTGAATAACCATAATTTGTTTGAGAGAAATTTAAATCAGCAGCACAACAAATTTTTTCGGCAATTTGTAAAACCGAGTTTTCCCCTAAAGATTTAATAAATTTATCTTGATTTTTTACAGAAATTGAGTTCACATTCTTTAAAACTTTAATTAGTTTATTTTTAAAATTTAATTTATTAATTTTATCTTTTTCAAATCTTCGAATTAAAAATAAAATCTTATCCACTGCTTTTTGTTCATCTTCAAACAAATTGATTTTAGTTTTATATATGTCTGACCAATTAAAAATCTTTTTTCCTGCCGAATGCATTTCAAAACTTTTCAAATTCAAAAATTGGCTATAATTTTCAGGCGGTAAAAATATTGTTGGAACATTATAATTAAATGCTTCAAAAGTAGTTGTCAAACCAGGAATTGTAATCAATAATTTTGCCTCAGATAATACCTTTAAAAACTCTCTGTGTTCCATACTCCCAATAATAAAATTTTTTCTCTTTGGTATCGCTTTTCTAATTATTTTATCATTACCACAAAAATACACTTTTTCTTTTGAATTACTAAATACTTTCTCAATTAACTTTCCTATCACAAAAGGATAATTAGAATTTTTCCCAATTTTTATCATACTTGATTCAATACCACCAAAATTTACTACAATATGATTTTTTTTCTTTACACCTCTAAAAGCATTCCCAATTATTGGGCCAACTAGATTTATTTTATCTCTCGATTCAGAAATAATCCTATCCTTTACCCCAACAAAGTTTTGTGCAAAATATGCCTCAACCTTATCTGCAAAATCCGGAACTTTATCCCACATCCAAAAAAGACTGTCTATATAAATTACTTTTTTATTTAAACTTAAAGCATATTCAACTGACTTTGGATTCATTACATTAACAAAAACATCTGCTTTTTCAAACCATTTTTTATTTTTTATTAAATCAACGTTTGATTCAGTATTACAGTTAACTATTTTAAATAAATTAGATTTTTTACCAAGCTCTAATGATGTTCCGGATGCTAAAAGAATTAAGTCATATTCCTTTTTATCAATCTTTTCTGCAATAGAAATCATTTTTGAAATTGGACCAAAACAAAAAGGAACTGCATCACACAAAATTATCTTTTTCATCTAATATCTTATATTTGCTAAATTAATATGCCTAATTATGATATATTTATATATTTGAAGTATATAATTTCTATATGTTTGTTATTGATAAAAATTTAAAAAAAGAGTTAAATTCAAAAAAATATATTCAAGAGCCAATCATTTATTTTTCTTTAAATACTTACTCTTTGAATTATTATTTTATTGCACAAATTTTTTTTTTAGGAGAAGTAAATAAAATAAGAAAATGCAAATTTGCTTTTATTATCAATGATATTTCAACTAAAAAAAGCCCAAATTTAAATCCTGCAGAATCTCCCGCACAAATAACCCAAATATATGCTCTTGCAAATATTTTTGGAATACAAAAAGAAAATCTCAAAATACACACATTTTCTGAAGCTTGGGAAAAATATCTAAGAACAAATCCAAACAATCATTTTGAACTACTATCAGAACTCGCATTTTTAAATCAAGAAATATCCATAATTCCTCCAGAAGTATCTGAATTAGATTATATCCAACCAAATGAAAATTATGAAATACATTACATAATGCAAAAATTTATTGATTATTTAATAAGCGCAAATTACCAAAAAATTTTTCCAGAAGATTTTAAAAAAGAAATCAACTTTATGCTAGCAAGTCAGTTTAGTTACCCTTTACTAAAAAAAATCAGAGACAAATTAATACGCAGCAGTAATTCTTACTACTCATTACCTCCAGCATTCCCCCTGCCACCAATACCCTACTTTGGTAAATCAAAAAATATTTTTCCCCTTTATATAGTGCCAAACATATACATGCAAAAAACGGAAATACATCGAGCAATAGACCTTTATTCATTAACTCCAAAACAAGTTTACTTAATTTTTAATAATTTTATACTTCATCAAAATGATGATTTAACCGTTAAAACTAGTAGAGATTTCCTAAAAAAATTGACTTTATCCACCAGATCTTTACAAAAACAAATTCTTACTGAAGAGTTATATAAAGTTTTACAAAAGATTAAATTAAAAATTACAGACAATAATAACCAACTTGAACTTTCAAAATCAACAAAAGTTTCTTCAGAATTATTGTCAATATTGAAAAGCAAAAAAACTTTACAAATACTCGCCCTTTGCAACGGAGAAAATAGGATTACTGATATTGCAAAATTTTTACAAATGCAACAACCAAATGTTAGCAAAGTTATAACTTTATTAAAAAATGCACAAATAGTTGAAATAAGAAATAATAAACCAGTCAAAGTAGTTTCAAAAATTTCTTTTGATTTATAATAAATTTTTAAATATATTGACGCGAGGGACGAAATCCAATCCTCTAGTTAAAAATCGAAACAATCTCTTTTTTCAAAAGAGTTCAACTCTCATTACAAAAAACAATAATAGAATAACCAAACTTCTATAAATAACTTTCTAAAAAAGTTAGGCACTACGCGGAAAACATCAAGTAAAATATTCCATAATTAGTGATTTAAGTTAGGCACTACATTTTAAGCAAAAACTACCAAATAAATTTCCAAACAAGCAAGAACTGAACTTCTTTTATATAAAAGAAAGTCAGATTAAAGAATTCTTTTGCAGGGAATTAGTTAATTTTTATTTGTATTTTATTAATTTTTGTTCTGCTATTTTTTTTGTTTGTTCTGATTCTAGTATTACTGCTAGTCCGTTTCCTTTTTGGCCAGTGTAGGGTTTGCCTTCTATTGATTCTTCTTTTCCATAATATACTGATAAGATTTTTCCATCGTTTTCATTGCTTTCATATTCTATGTAGCAGTTTCCCTCTTCTACTTCTTGTAGTAGTGCTAAGTTTTCTATTACTCTTTTTGGTAATTTAAATAATACTCTTTCATCCATGTTTTTTTCCTCTTTTAGTACCAATTGTCTTTTTTGTGTGTTTGGTCGTGTTTTTTTTGGTTTTTGAATACCCACAGGTTGCTTGGGTGGTTATCTAGTTTGTCTCTGTTTATGTGGTGTACTACTTCGCCGTTTTTTAGTGTTCTTCCTATTCTGTGTTCTGCACTCCATCGGTGTACACTTTTCCCAGAGTCAGAGAATCGTCTGTATCCTTTTTTGTCAATAAAAGTATCTGCCATTTCATCACCTTTGAATTAATTTGTTTTTTGTATAATATAATACTTCTTTAAGTGCCTTGCCAAATCAAATTTTTTCTTAATTATTTTTACTCCTTTTCGTGCTTGTCACTCTTTTTTTTGGTGCCTTTCAACTCGTTTGTTCTCGGTTTAAACCCTAACCTCTTTGAGGTCGGCTTACTTGCCTTAGGGTTTTAATACCTCCAACTAAACGCGGAGACGTTTTCAGTTCCAAAAAAAATAGATTCGTTTTCGCACTTTAAGGAGGTGATTTGAAAATGAATAATAAAAAAAGTATTTTCGGTGAAGGTTTCACCATAAATGAATTACTAAAACACATGAAAGGTGATAACCAATGAAAGTAACTGAAATCACCGTTCAATTATCACAAAAAGTAGGAACTCAAAATTATGGGTCTAAAGGTTTTGGTTTATCAGCTACTGCTGAATTATCTGAACAAGATGATTTGCTAAAAGTCAAACAAGACTTAACCAATCGGTTAAGTCAAATGCTTGAATTTGAAATAAGGCGAATCAAAACAGAAGGTGGTAAAAAATGAA
>CAZJVN010000036.1:0-8662 GCA_964549775.1 uncultured archaeon
ATAATTGTCCACTAACACCAGCTGCAATGAATAAACTTATTCCTGAACCAATTCCGTATTTTGAAACAAGTTCATCTAAATATAATAAAATTAATGATCCAAGAGCGATTTGTCCTACTACTGCCCAAAGTATTGGGTTAGTTAGAGCATTTCCCCCGATTGGCATTAGCATTCCTGATGCAACATAAATTAGGGCTTGAATAAAGCATAACGCTACTGCAAGTAGTTTTTGTAGTGATTGGAATTTTATTCTTCCTTCTGGAGAATGAAGATCAATTTTTAGTAATCCTGCCCCTAAAAATAATTGTAAAAATATTGAAGCAGTTACAATTGGTCCAATTCCTGTTGTGATAAGTGTTCCTATTTCACTTGCAAGAATAGTTGATGCGAAACCAAATTGTTGAATAGCTTGGTCACTAAGACCAACTAACATTATTTGTCCTAAAATAAAAAAGATTATTACAGCGATTATTGTCCAAAGCATTTTCTGTTTAAAGGGAATTTCTTTTTCAGATTTTTTTATTTCTGGTAAGTATTGTGAAATTCCAACTAAATAATCAATTATTCCCAATACATCACCATTTCAAAATTTATTTTAATTGTTTTTTATTTTTTGTTATTCTAGTTACTCCCTTAATTCGTGTCGCCACTATTCTTCTTTGCTCTCAAATTCAAGTTCGCTTTCTTCTGCTTGTGAAATTGCTTCTTCAACTTCTTTTTCGAATCCTTTCTTTACATATTCAAATGATCCGCCAGCAGCCATAATCTTTTTTATAGCTCCTATTGAAGCGTTTATTTTTAGAACAATTTCTTTTTCAGTGTTACCTTGACTTAATACTTTTGAGTAACCTGATTTTTTGTCAACAATATATTTTGTTCCTTCTTTTGTTACTTTTCCTTGTAGAACTAATTTGTCAATTATTTTGTTTAAGTTTTCAAGAGTTATTTCTTTTCCTTTTATTCCTGCTTTAAGTCTATATTTTTTTTCCATTAATGGCATGAAAGTTGCTTTTTTGTGTTTTCGGTGTCCTGCGTTTCCTCTTCCACCTCTACTTCCGGCTCCTCTTCTGTTTTTTGTCCCTCCGGCACCCATTGTTCTTTGTCCTCTTAATTTATTTTTTTTTCTTCGTTTTCTATTTTCAGCCATAAAATTCACCACTACCGTTTGTCCAACATTTTGCGTTCAATATTATTTTTCTTAAATCATTCTCTCTATTAATTCATTTATTGCTTCTTTTCTGTCCCCATATACTCCACCCATTGTGTAAGGTTTTTTTACCCCTTTTCGTTCAAATCCTTTTTTTGGTGGACTCATTTTGAAACAATTTACTAAACCTAATTCGTTTGCACTTTTTCCGTTTTTTAATTCTGCAACGATTTTTTTAACATCCATTTTTCCTTCAATAACACTACCTTTTGCTTCGATTAATTTTGTTAGTGTTTTTTCATCAATTTTTCCAAAGGTAACCATTGGTTCTATTTTTTTAATTGCTTTTTTGAATTGGTCAATTTCTGGCCAAACACTTAAATTATTTGCTCTTCTCAAATTTAGGTATTCTAAAGTTTTTCGAGTATCTGGTTTTACTCCAACAGTTCCTCTTATTCTAATTACTGCATACATACATTTTTCACTCTCAATCATTTATCAAATTAATTTATTTTTTTAATTTTCTTTCAAGGTCTTTTGTCATTTTTAATTCTGAAACTTTTTTTAGAGCATCAATTGCTGCTCTTACAAAGTTTAGTTTTATTGATGTTCTTCCTTTTCCTTTACTCCAAACATTTTGTATTCCTGCTAAAACGAATACACTTCTAACATTTTTTCCTACAGCAAGTCCTGTTCCTTTTGGAGCAGGCATAATTGTTATTCTTACACTTCCTTCTTGTCCTGTTACTTTCATTGGAACTGAGTGTTGATCTTCAGTTGGTTGTTCTTCCCAAGATCCAGATCCTCTATATACTCTCATTAAATTTAATTTAGCTGTTCTTTTAGCTTTTGTTATTGCTGGAAATCTATCCGCATCTTTTGCTGTTCCAAGTCCAATAAATCCGTTTTTATTTCCAACAAGTACTGCAGCTCTGTAACTGAATTTTCTTCCAGCTGTAGTTACTCTTGTTTTTTTAGCAACTTCGATAACTTCTTCTTCAAGTTTTACTAATGAATCCACAATTTCGGGTTCCATTATTTTCATTCCTTTATCATAAATTTCATCAATTGAAGCAATTTTTCCTGCTTTAACTAATCTTCCAAGATCTGTTTTTGGTACCCAAGCATCAAGTGATCTTTGTTTTTCTGTTAGTTCTCTTGCAATTTGTTGGAAATCTTCTTCCGCTCTTACTTTTGGATCATCTGATCTTTTTTTGAAATTTGATCTATTCATGCTTTCACCTTACTTATTTCGTTTTTTGCTTTTTCAAAAGCTTTGTTGATTTCTCCAGGAGTTATTTTTGCTTGAATGTATTTTGAGAAAACAGTGTTAGCTTTATCTCCTAATTTTTTTGCATAATCATCAAGAGTACTTGCGTTAATTCTTTTTTCGTCAGGAACTGCATTGTCTGAAAGAGGTACTTTTACTCCTCCATCATTAATTCCTTTAGCGCAAGCAAAAACTACACTTCCGTGACTTGCAGTTTTTCTTCCAATATCAAGAACTCCTTCTTTTATTTTACTTGATATTTTTTTACCTAATAATAATCCTGTTAAGTATGCTGAGGGAGTATTGTTT
This sequence comes from uncultured archaeon, assembly GCA_964549775.1. Taxonomy (GTDB): domain Archaea; phylum Iainarchaeota; class Iainarchaeia; order Iainarchaeales; family JAAZKV01; genus JAAZKV01. The sequence goes on from CAZJVN010000036.1 coordinate 2,727, forward strand.
GTTCCATAAAATCCATATTTTATCAATTCTTTTGAATCAGCAGTAGCAATTGTTTTATCTCCTTTTAATTCAAATAAAACAGCTTGGGCAATAATTCTTGTATTTGTTTTTCTAACAACAAATCTTATTTTCTTTGATTTAACTAATTTTAATCTTTTTTCGTAATCAGTTTTTCCTTCTGCTCTTCGCTTGAATTTTGTTTCGTAAGTTTTTTTGTGAGCCATTTACTTTTTCACCCCTTCAACATATTCTTTTAGATAATTTTTTCCTTTAAAGAAATTTCCTTTAATTCTTTTGTAAATATTTCCATACCCTTTTTCTTCAACTGCTGCAGGGTTAGTTTTCTTTAACTCTTGCAACATTGCTCTTTGTGCTCTAACTTTGTGTATCCAATTACTTTTTTTGTCTACTCTAGTGTTTTTTGTTCCTCTTCTTTTTCCTTTTCCTCTACTTCTTCCTTTTTGTTTTTGTAAAATAGCAACTCTGCTTCTTCCTCTACTTTGGAAATTAACTTTTCTTTTTTTAATAATTCTTTCAGCAATTAGTCCTCTAACATCATCTTTAGTCATAGCTTCGTCTACTTTCTTTAAATTAGTTGGATCCATGTAAATCCTACTTTTTCCAACTTTTAGTATTTCTGCTGCTAATTCTTTTGCTTTTTTTAAATCCATAAAATCAACTCTTTAATTTAGTACCCAAATTGCTTTTTCGTTTGCTTTTTTTATCATTTCGTTTCTTTTTCTTTTCCCAATAGTTCTACTAATTCTAGCAGCTTGTGTTTTTATGTCCACTTTGTCTAAATCTTTTAAGTTGCATACTAAAACTTCTTTGAACCCTGATGGGTGTATATCTCTAAGTTGTACGTCACTTCTGTAACCAATTTTTGGTCTTCTACCGTGAGCTAAACATCTATCAATATCAATTCCGTGTGGTTTTCTCCACTTGTTCCATTTTGCTATAGATTTTCTTCTAAATTGTTTTTTACCAAATCTTCCTCTAAATACAGGGTGGTGCTTTTTTTCACCTAAAGATTTTTGTATAACTATAATTTCTTTTGGTTTTTTTTGTTTTATTTTTTCAACATATTGTATAAATTTTTTCTTTACAACTTTTTTTGCTTCAACCTTTGTTTCTTTTTTAGTAACTGCTTCTTTAGTTTCTTTGCTTTCAGTTTTTGCAGCTTTTTTTTCAACTTTTGGTCCTGCAGTAGGCGCTTTTTTTGTTTCCATTTTTTGTTTCATTACTGGTCTTTCAGACATAATATTCACCTTTATTCTCTTCCTCTAATTACTTCAACAATTTTTCCTGTTGGTTTTTCTGTAATATTTTCTTGTGTTACTAAGTATACTCCGTCTTGGTATCTTCTTATATCTTTTCCTTTAACTTTTGCACTTTGTTCAATACTTGAAGCTGTTTGACTCACGTCTTCCTTATCATAACCGCTAACAATAACTTCTTGTCCTTTGATTTCTACTTTTGTACTTCCTCTAATTTTTGATTTTCTAGGATATTTTTCTCCTAAAAAGTTTTTTATTAGTAAAGTGTTTTTGTCAATTTGTCCAGTCATTGGGAAGTGAGAGTAAACAATTTTCAAAGTATATTTGTATCCATATACTGTTCCTTCAACCATATTTTTTACGTGAGAAATAATTGTTTTTACAACATCTCTTGTTTTTCTATTTGCAGGAGTTCCAACAATAATTAATTTATTTCCTTCAATTGTTATATTTGCTCTATAATTTCTTAAATTCTTTTTTAATTCAGCTTTTTGTGTCTTTATTGTAAGTGTTTTGTTTGTATAAGTTGCATTCACTTCAGCAGGAAGTTTTAATGTGTAAACTAGTTCTGTTTTTGTATTAGTCATAAAATTCACCAATTAAATAATTTCATTCATTAATACATGAATGCGATTAATCTTCCCCCAAGGTTTTTTGCTTTTGCTTGTGTGTGTGTCATAAGTCCGTTTGATGTTGATACAATAATTAATCCAACATCTCTTGCAGGTAAATATCTTTTTTCATATTTTTCAAAATCTTCTTTCTTTACAGCGTATCTTGGTTTTATTGCTTTGATTGTGTTTAGTTTTCCGTTTAAATTTACTTTGTAAGATAATTTTTCTTTTTCTTCTATTAATTCGTAAGATTCAATAAATCCATTATCTTTAACTATTTTTAGTATTTCTCCAAAAAACTTTGATGCGGGTCTTACTTCGCATTCTGTTTTTGAAGCTAACTCAGCGTTTCTAATTATTGTCAAACCATTGAGTACTGGATCTGTCATGCTCATATTTTCACCCGCTTTTTTCTCCAATTTTATTCAAATTTTTCAAAACCTAATCTAACTGCATTATCTTTGAAGCATCTTCTGCAAACATCTAATCGGTATTTTCTTACAAATCCTTTTCGTGCTCCGCAAATTTTACATTTTCTATCTTTCTTTTTCATTTTTAAACTTTTTACATTTTTAAAATTTTTATCTTTAAATTTTACTGCTTCACTCATATTAATTCAACTCCAAGAGTTTTAACAAATTCTTTTGCTTCTTCTGGATTTACTCTTTGTTTATTTCCAACTTTTGATTGTTTTATTTTTCTATATTTAACTCTGTAACCTTTTTTTCTTAATGCTACTAAAACATCAAAACCCATTATTCCAATTTTTGGATCATACTTTACTCCAGGTATATTTATGTGTTCTTTTATTCCAAAACCAAAATTTCCTTGTTTATCAAAACTTTTTTCAGATATTTTGTTTTCTTTAGCAACTAAAGCTTTTTTCAAAAACTCGTTAGCTTCTTTTCCTCTTAGTGTTAATTTTAATCCTAAAAATACTCCTGGTCTTACTCCCCAATCAGGTATTCTTAAATTTGAAGTAGTTTTTATTCCAGTTTTTCCAGCAATTGTTTGCATTACTTGTACTGCTTTTTTCATTTTTCCTTCGTCTGCACCAACACCCATGTTGATTACAACTTTTTCTACTTTAACTTCATTCATTGCTGTCATAAAAATCCCTTCAATTTTCCATCTTATTCAATATCTTTTAATTCTGATTTTTCTTCTCCAATAACATAAACACTTTTTGGTATTGTTTCAAATTCTCCGCTAGCATTTTTTAATTTTACTAATCTTTCTCTCTTATCAGTTCCTTCTATTACTTCAGTAATAGTAGCTGTTTCTGCGCAGTGTTCTCCTTTTATTACAAAAACAATTGCCCCAACTTTCATTGGTAAAACTTTGTCAATTTTTCCTTCAGGTAATTTTATTTTTAACGAATCCCATTTTTTTGCTTCGTTGTTAAAGTAAATTCTACTATCATCAGTTGTTAATTGTACCCCTTTTGCAACCATTTTTTTGTGTTCAACTTTAACAATTTTTTCATTACTCTTTTCATCAAGTTTCTTTAAATATAATCTTCCTTTTTTATCAAATAATACTCTAAAATGTAATTTTTGTTTATCCATGTCAAGAGTATCAAATAAACCAAGACCTAATCTTAAATCTTTTTTTACTACTCCGTTTACTTTTACCTCTCCGCCATTAATTATTGCTTTTACTTCTTTTGTTGTGGTAGCTAAATTTAATAATTCTCTTAATGCAATTCCAAGTGCAACACTTGCTTCTCTTTTGTGGGCCCCAGGAACGGTGTGTATTGTCCAAACTTGTTCTTTTCTTTTAATATTAACCGACTTTGGTGCAACTAGTGCTTTAGTTTTTCTGTTTCCGCCTTTCTTACCCATGTTTATTCCCTCATAATCTTTTTTTATCTGATTTATCTAAATCCATTAGTATTACTTTTGATGGATCTATTGCTACTTCAAATTCTGTTCCGTTAGATTTTTTTCTAATAACTTTTTCAACATAAATTCTGTGTTTTTCTGAATCCACTCTTATTATTTTTCCTTCTTTTCCTTTGAATTCTCCTCTAACTATTTTTACAATATCTTTTTTTCTTACTGGAAGAGATCTTGTTTTTAGTTCTTTCATTAATTTTTCTGATAAATGTGCTGCAAGTGCTTTTGCTTTTTTGTGTTTTGGTGCAGTAATTGCGTTTTTTCTAACTTTTTTTGGTTTTCTTGTTACACTCATAAATCATCAACCTTTATAATTTTTTAATCCTAAATTACTGAACTTGCTAGTCCTAAAACTTTTGGAAATCTTTCTCCAACTTCTTTTGCGCAACATCCTTTCATTTCACTAGCTTTTGGTAAACCTTCTTCATCAACTAAAACAACTGCATTATCTTCAAATTTTACTCTCAGTCCGTTTGATCTTCTAAATTCTTGTCTTGTTCTAATAACAACTGCTCTTTCAATTTTTCCTCTCATTTCTGGTTTTCCTTTTTTTACAACCACGTTAACTAAACTTCCAATACCAGCTTTTGGGTAACCTTTTTTTCTATTTTTGTATCCAAATACTGAAATAATATCAATTTCTTTTGCTCCAGAGTTGTCTGCGCAAGTAATTCTACTATGAAGAGTAAGAGCTCCAATATTGTTTACACTCATTGCTTTCATTGTTTTTCACCTGCTTTTCTAATTATTTCCATTACTATAAAGTTTTTTGTTTTAGAAATCTTTCTTGTTTCTCCAACTCTAACAAGATCTCCTTCTTTTGCATTAATACTCAAAGGGTTGTGTGCTTTTATTTTTGATCTAACTTTTTTATATCTTTCATACTTTTGTAAATATTGACTAAGCATTCTTTCAACAGTAACAGTTTTGTTTGCTTTTGCTGAAGTTACTTTTCCTTCGAAAATGTTTCCTCTAACAGGGTAAGTTTTTTCTGTACTAGGATCAGCCACGACTTGGGCTTTAACTTCTTTTACTTTCTTTTCTTTTGTTACTTTGCTCATAAAATTCACCACTCATTTCATTCCTTTTGTTTAAAATCTTTAACTCTATCCTCTGGTCTTTTCAACACATTTTTTCCTTCAACAATAATTTTTTCATTCCCTAAATTAAATTCAAAAACACACTCTTTTTTTGGGATAACTTTTTTTCCATCTTTTGTTTCTACCCAAATTGTGTTTTGCGTTTCATTAATCACTTTTCCTTCAATATTTTTTTTCTTTGGATCAAAACTTTCAACAATTTTTATTTTTGTGCCAATCCATTCATGGCTCAAAAAATTTTTTGCTGTAATTTCGTACTTTTTCTCCATTCATTTCTCCTTTTTTAAGCATCAATTAAATTCTCATTATATCCTTTTTTTACTAAAAATTCTTTTACTCTTAATTTATGATTTCCTTGCAGTTCAATTGTCTTATTAGCAATTGTTCCTCCACAAGCAAATTTTTGTTTCATCGCTTTTCCCATTTCTTTTAGTTCCTCATCATCTTCAATTCCGTGAACTAATGTAATGATCTTTGAAAATTTTCGCTTAATAACCTCGACCTTTATCCGTTGTTTTTCTTTAGTTATGTTTGTTATATCAAACAAGTCCTTTGGAAGGCCACTGATTTTATCAATTTCTTGCATTAAGCTTTAACCTCCTTTTGATTCATTACAGTAAACATTCTAGCAATATCTCTTCTTAATTTTCTTATTTTTCCAGTGTTTTCACTTTTTGTTCCACTAGCTATTGTTGCTCTTTCTCTTGCAAGTTCTTGCTTTGCTTCAATTAATTTTTGAGTAATTTCTTCTTTACTCATTTTTTGCATATCTTTTGCTTTCATAATCATCAATCCAATTTAATTATTTTTTTTCTTCAACACTTGCCTTTTTTTCCTTTTTATCTTCATCCATTTTTTTCTTTACTGCTGCTTGCACTTTTTCTTTTGCTTCTACTGAAACGTCACTAATTTCTTCTAATTTTTTTACTTCAACTTTTTCTTCTTTTTCAAGAGGAAGTTGTTTTTCTAATTGTTCAACCATTTCTTTTTTTGTTTCTTTCATTGCTTTAATTACTTTTTCAGCATCAATTTTGTCAGGGAATACTA
>CAZJVN010000037.1:0-8274 GCA_964549775.1 uncultured archaeon
TCTGCAATTCTTTCACCAGCAATAGCTTTCTCTGAAATAATTAGATCCATTAAAAAACCTTCAAACCAAAAAAGATATAAATGAGTACTCCAAAAACTACTATATGTTAAGAAAAATAATCAGAAATACTAGAAAACTTGGTGAAAAATTAAAAGGAAGAATGTTGCCTGCAGATTTATTTAAAGCCCAACAATTAGAACTGTATCACCATGAGCTTGAAACTCATGAGGACTTGGGCAGAAGATTGCAAGATTATGAAAGAATTCATCAAGCAATAAAAAAACAATTTACAAAAAGAAAACTATCTGGAAAAAAATTTGTACATTTTGGTTCAGGAAACACAAATTATTGTGATTATTTAAATCGAAAATATGGTGTTCGAGCTTTTGCAGTTGATCCTACAAGAATTTATCTAAACTTGGCAAGAGAAAAAGGATCAAAAGCTCTAAGAGTCCCAAGGGGTGCAGAAGAAGTGAGAATCAAACCAAATTCTGTGGATATTATACTTAGTGATCATTTCTTGTTTGCACATTTTGGCACAATTGCTGGAGAAAGAGAAACCAAAATGTTTAGAAATGCAATAAAATCACTAAAAGTTGGAGGAATATTAATACTTGAAAGATGCACAGGATATGACCTTGATGAAAAAATAAAAAATTTAATAAGTGTTTATGAAAAAAGAGTAAAAATAATAGACAAACAACCCTGGATGGGTCACAAAATAAAAGGAGAAATGTTTGTTCTCCAAAAAGTTGCAGAATAATTTAATTACTGCAATAAAAAATTAAATCTTATTTTGTAATGTTGATGCAGGAAGTGTTTTTGATTTTTTTACATCTGATAAAACAACCATTGTTTTTAGATCAATTACTCCATCAATCAAACCAAGTTGTGCAATAAATTTTTCCGCACTATCAAGGTTAGGTACAATTAATTTTGCAATCAAATTGTATTCTCCAAGAATTTGGTAAAGTTCAATAACAAAATCCATTCCTTGCAATTTTTTTATAATATCCTTATTTTTTGAAACATCTGTTCGAAGTTGTAAAAAAATTGGATTCTCATAACCCAAAACTTTGTAATTAAGATCAACTGAAACAGAGTCAATTACCCCTCTTTTTTTTAAAGACTCAAAACGCTTCTTTATTGCAACATCAGTTAGTTTTGTTTCACGAGCAATAGCTGAAAAAGAAGCCCGCCCATCTAAAAGAAGAGCTTGAAGAATAATATGATCAATTTTATCTAAAGGAACAACCAAAAATCCCACACCCCAAAAAATTAACAATAATTCGCTTAAAGTTAAATAAAACAACCTTACAAAGCCTTAAAAATTTAGTTTCCAAACAAAAAAATTAAAAGAAGTTAAAAAATCACACTTTTTTGGACATTTTTTTAATAAAAAATTAATTTAATAACAGTTCTTCACAAAAATAAATAAAAAAGAGTGAACTTGGTAATGGATATTGTTGAAGAAAAAATTCAAATAATTGCTAAAGAAATACTTGAAGCAAATGCCTCTCCTTGGACAATCACAAAAATTGTTAAAGAACTAACTGAAATGAATACAACTAGTGAAAAAAAGTTAAGAGAACAATCACAAAAACTTTTAGAAGAACTTGATCCAAGCGCAGCACTAATTTATAACAAATTTAACCAAATGAAAGTATACACTTCAAATGAAAAAATACTTCCTTTCAATAGAGGACACATCATAAAATCTTTACTAAAAGAAACAAACCTTCCAAGAAACATGGCTGAAAAAATAACTCTTGAAGTAGAAAACCAAATTAAAGATTCAAAAATTGAATGCTTAAACACAACTCTAATTAGAGAACTTGTAAACGCAAAATTAATTTCATACAATTATGAAGAAACAAGAAACAATTACGCAAGGCTAGGAGAACCTGCATATGAAATTAAACAAAAAATTCAAAACACTCCTTACAATGGAGAAGGGGTTAGAGAATACAATTTAGCTTTAGTTTTACCAAAAAAAACAAGAGAACTTCATTGTTCAGGAACAATTCACATTGAAGATTTAGAAGGATATTCTACAAGAGTTTACTCACACACCCAAATTATTGAAAAATTTGAAACCCTTGATAAAACAATTTCACAAAATATAAAAAAAATAATTTCAAATCAAGAAAAAGTATTCTCACCAATAAACAATTACGGATTTACTCATGTTGTTTCAGAATTTGCCAAAAATGAAAGTCAATCAAAACAAATTGGAAAAAAACTTGTAGAATACTTACAAATATTAAATTCTAATTCCACAACATCAGTTGAATTATTTGTTCCTGAAAAAATAAAAAATTCCGGAAACAAAAATTATTCAACAGCAATTGGTAACGAATTAATTGACAAATTAAATTGTGTAATTAACATTGATTCTCCTTACGAATTAAATTTAGTCCAAACAAAAACAAAGGAATTTACCTTATTCAATAGTTCTGAAAAAGAATATTATCCATTAAATGAGAATCTTTACTCTCCCACTCCAACAATAAACACTTTTGTTAATATTAATTTAGAAAAATTATCACAAGAAAATGACACTATTGAAGATTTTTTTAAAGAACTAAACGAAATCGGAGAAGAAATTAAAAAAATAGAAAAACAAAGAATAGAAATACTTTCAAAAAAGAATTATTTAAAAGAATTCTTAATTGAAGAAAATAAGACTGGAATAGGGATAACAAATCTGAGTAAATTATCCCCTAAGTATAATGGAATAAAACAAAATGAAGTTATTAAAAAAACATTAAAAGAATTAACAAAAATTTTTGAGAATCAAATTTTATTTGATTGTTCAGATTTAGCAAAAAAGAAATTTGAAGAATATTCTGAAATTAAACAAGCTCAAGAACTTACAAACAATCCTATTGAAAATTCATCAAACAATTATCCTGAAAGTAATTTTATCAAAAAAGCGAGTACTCTTAAAGAAGTGGAAGAATTATTAAAAGAAAAAACAAGAATAATAAAATTTCAGAAAAATTTATAATTTTCCTTTTGGGTGTCTTTCTCTTAATCTTGTAGATCTCTCAAAATGCTCTTTTAGTTTTGTAAAATGTTTAGCACTACTTACTTCAGGAGCTCTAATTAAATTATTTTTCAAAATATATGTGTAAGACTTCATTTGTTCAACAAAAGGAACTAAAAAGATCATAACTAAAACAAAAGAAACAATCGATCCAGGAAAACCAAGTATCTCTATAATGAATTCTATAACCATTATTATAACTAAAGCAATTGTTGAAACTAATAGTATTCCAAAACTTACAGAAAAATTGCTTTTCCAAAAAGAAACACTCTCTCTAATCGCAGTTCCAATTGGTGCTTCATCGAAAATAATACTTTGAGGAACATACATTAGTACTGTTGAAATAGCAAACATTATGATCATAGAAAATAAAACTTGTGAGAAAGTTAAACCTAAAATTGATAAAATGAAAAACAAAATTGATAAACCTAAGTAAAAAAAGAAAATCTTTAATGAAACATTTTTTAGTAATACATTCCAATAATCATCAAGAGATAATCTGTGAATATCTCTTTGAATAGAATAAACTGCTAGTGAAATAAAAAAAGAAAAAGCGTATAAAAAAACTAAAACAACAATTAACCCTACTAAAGTCAATAAACTTATATCAAAAAATAAAAAAATTGTTCCTGCTGAACTAAAAAATTGTTCAAAGAACACAAAAAATGCTACAAAAACAAATAACACTCCAAAACTTAGAGCTACTCTAAAATTTTCAGAAAATTCTTCAAAAGTTCGTTTTAAAACAATATCAAACATAAATTAGATTAGAGAAAAAAGTCTTAAAAACCCACTATTAAGAAGCAAAAAATGGGACAAATGAAGAAAATTAAAGAAATTATTTCTTTTTTGATTCTAAAAAGTTTTTAATAAACAAAGGAAGCCATCCTGCAATTGCCCCTAAAATAAAAGTTAAATAAATGCTCTCTTTTAATTCTGACCAAAAGCTAACTGGAATATTTTGTGGAATTGTTGTAGCATTTGTCAATTCTGCTTGACTAACTAATTCTTGATTAATTTTAGCAACTGTAGAGTTACATTCAGAAGAGGTAATTTCTGAAAAACAAAAATATAATCCTACTTTTACTCCGTTCCTTGAGTTAAGAGCTGCAGCTTCTCCATAATACCAAGATAAATTAATGAAATACCCAAAAAATAGTGCAACTAAAAGTAAAACTAATATCCAAATACTAAAAGCAAATTTTGTTTCAAAGTACTCATTATACCATTTTAGTACAAAATAGCTAATTACAAACCCTGCAATTGGACTAAACCAATACATTAAGGAATTCCATGGGTTTAGTGGTAAAATTAATTGAAGAAGAGGCATATTTGATAAACCTGAGATTGATTCGTTTGAAAAACAAACTCCTCCTGAAAAAATATCTGTGCAAGCTCCGCTCAAAAACCAGAGTATTGCATAAGCAAAAAAGAACCAAACAACCACTAAAAGCAAAGATTGCTTATTTTTTAATAATTCTTTCATCCTAAACACCAAAACAATTAATTATAATAAATAAATATTAAAATAATAAGCTTTTAATCTTTACCCAGAAAGAGTTTTTTATGACAGACATAGAATTACCTTGGGTTGAAAAATATAGACCAAAAAACTTAAGTGAAGTAATTGGGCATGAAGAAATAACTAAACGACTTAAAGGGTATGTTGAAAAAAGAAATATGCCAAACATGATGTTTTCTGGGCCAGCAGGAACTGGAAAAACCTCTTCAAGTATTGCCATGGCAAAAGAATTTTTTTCAACTAATTTTGAACAAAACTTTTTAGAACTAAACGCAAGTGATGATAGAGGAATTGATATTGTTAGAAACACTATTAAAGATTTTGCAAGAACTCTTGCATTTGATTCTAATTTTAAAATAATTTTTTTGGATGAATGTGATGCATTAACTCAAGATGCTCAACAAGCGCTAAGAAGAACAATGGAGAAATACACAAAAACTTGTAGATTTATTTTATCATGCAATTATTCTTCAAAAATAATCGAACCAATCCAATCAAGATGTGTGATTTACAGATTTAAACCACTTGGAGCAAAAGAAATTGAAGAACAAATACAAAAAATTAGTGAAAATGAAAAAATTACAATTGACGAGAAAGGAAAAAACGCAATAAATTATATCTGCCAAGGAGACTTAAGAAAAGCAATTAATATTTTACAAGCAGCATCAACTCTTGATAAAAAATTGAATGAAGAAATAATTTACACTGTTTCTTCAAAAGCAAGACCTGAACAAGTTCAAGAAATGATAATACTTGCACTCAACACGAAATTTATTGAAGCAAGAAAAAAACTTGACGAATTAATGTATGAACAAGGAATGAGTGGCGAAGATGTAATGGTTCAAATTTATAGAGAAACAATGAATATGAGTGAGGAAAAAATTGACCAAAAAAGCAAAATCGAATTAGTTAGCATCATTGGAGAGTATGATTTTAGGTTAACTGAAGGAGCTAATGAGCGAATACAAATAGAAGCACTCTTAGCACAATTTATGAAATACAAAAAATAAACTAATTAATGATTTTTATGCCACAATCTGTTGAAGCTAGAAAAAGATTTTTACTAAAACCATCCATACTTAAAGGACCGGCAGCAAAAATTGCTCAAAGAGAATATAAAGCAAGGGAAGATATGAAACATTTAGAAAAACTTGTTGATAAAGAAGCACAAAGAGAACACCCATATAGAGAACAACTTCAAGCAATAACTCACGAATCAAAAATAATTTTAAGAAAAGTTAAAAAATCTCAAAACAAAGAACTTCGAGTTGCAACCCAAAAGACCACTGGGAAAATACTTGCGCATTACAAAATAACTAACCCTTTTTTTAAAAAAATAATACACGAAAGAGCACAAATATTAATCAACGAAATAATAGTTGGTAAAAACGCTGAAAAAGAAACCCAAAAATTGTTCAACGCATTCCTTGTTGCTTTTACTGGGGATGAAAAAAAAGCGACCTGTGCAACAGGAGATGTAATTTACGCAGCAACAATTAATTCTTTAAAACTAAGAAAATTAACTACGGGAATGTTAAAATAAAAAACTTTTCTTATCAAAAAAATAAAATAATTCTAAAAAAACAATTCTAAAAAAATAATTCTAAAACCATTGACTCAATCTTGTTTGTTGTTTAAAGTGTTTTAATAATATTGATTTATTTTTGTATTGAGAAATTGGGACAAACAGTTTTTTTGATAAAAAATCAAGGGCCAGATCTAATGTTGAAAAATCAAGTGATTTTTGTTTTAAAGCAGCTCTAACATTTTCACGAATCTGCCAAACACCAAGTGGAACTGCATAATCTTTTCCAATCTCTCTAAAAATAATCGCGGCCGCATTTAATTTATTTTCTGACAAATACTCAGCTACCGCCAAACGTGAAGCAAAATATGCTCCTTCAGTTTCTTTTGGGTACCCTTTTATCCCAAAATTAAGTTCATAATCGGCTAAAATATTAAACTCGGTTGAATCTTTATTCCATATCCCTCCAGGAAGCCAAGTTTCAATTTGCTCAAAACTCCAAGGGTAGGGAAGGAGCAAAACCCAGAAATTATTATCAAGATAATTTGAATTAAATAATTTAAAAGAGTCAATTATTTTTCCTTGTAAAACTTTTTCATTAATTAAATATTTTGATAAATTTGAATCAACGGCCGTAATACTCCAACGTGTTGGAACCAATTTTCTATTCTTTTTAACCCCAAGCGCGCCTGAAGAAAGAATTTTTGATAATGTTGAAACAGGAATGCCGTCATGGTATAATTCAATTAAAGCAGTATTTGATTTTGCTGAAACATCATTGTGCAAATAGTCTACTTTTTGCGGAATCTTTGGATTCTCTATGATGGACAATTTATTTAACTCTGCTGAAGGACCCATTGGGGCAGTAAAGGAATCAAAAGAAAAATCATTTTGGGGTTTTTTTGCTAAATTAACTTCAAGTTCCACAATTGAAGAAGCCATGGCTAATTCTTGAAAATCAACCAACTCATAATTTGGATTTGATGCTAAAGAGACTGGCATTTTTTTGTAAGATCTTAGAAGAGATTCTCTAAACGAAATTATTTTTTCTTGATTCAAACCGTACCATTTTTCGGGGAGATCGCTAATCTCATTTACTTCGCTTGGTAATGCAGAAAGCGGAGCCACTGCTACTTTTGGGTAAGACTGCCAGGAAACAAAAAATCCGGGCGGAGTAGCCCCGACAAAATTATTATCTTTCATTGAAGAAACAATACTTGATTGTTTAAATTGTTTTTCAAGAATTGGACACTTATCAAGCCCACAAAGCAATTTTCCTTTACACTTAATACACAACTCTGGGGAAATCATAATGCTTTCACTAATTAGATAAGAACACACTAGAAAATAAATATGTGCTTAGCACTTAGCCAAATAAAATGAATAAAAATTCAACAAAAAGAAGGGGCACAAAAGATTTATATTCTATTAAATAATTATAAAGATACTAAAAACTATTTGAAATTGGTGATAAAAATGGCATTTAAAAATATTGTTGAAGGCACAAGAAAAATGAATGAAAAAATGATTGCAATGGGGCAAAGTTTGGACATACAAAAAATGCCAAGACCAAAAGGAAATAGTTCTTATAAATCCTCACCAGCAATGATGGCTGCAGGAGCAAGCGATATTGAATTAAAACTTTACCCAAAAAATTTCAAAGCAAGCACAGTAAATCAAACTGAAGCACTAAATAATAGTACAAAAGAAATGATTGAAGAAATAAAAGAACAAACCGAAAATAACGAAGAAGTTGAATCTAAAGAAAAACCAAAAATGATTGGAGACGAAGATATTATTAGTAGACCAAGATCAAAACAATCAGTAAACGACAAACACTGCAACATCATAAAAAATGTTGTAATCGAATCACAATCAGGGGTGTACTCTCCGGCTACCTGGAAAGATTGTAGATACATGAAAGAAGAGGGCGGAAGAGTATTTTGTAGAGAATACCACTCACTTTGCGGAAAAGATAGATGTGGAAGAGCAAGAAGATAAAAAAACTAATTAAACAATAAAAGTTTATCAAAGCTGTACAAAATAATACAGCATTTTTTGATTCAAATATAAATACTAACAATAACACTAATTATTCATGGAAGTAGTAATTGAAATCATGGCTATTACAAGCACTAGTACTACGACCACTCAGTAAAGCTTGAAAAGCAATTTAAA
>CAZJVN010000038.1:0-3767 GCA_964549775.1 uncultured archaeon
ACCGACCACACTTTAAAGGATTTAATATTTGGACAACTCCATCCGGGCATTATGGTGCTTTTATTCCTCCCTTTAGTAATAGTTTTTTAACAAATAAGGGTGAAACAGGATTAATTAGGTTTGAAAATACTAATTGCCCAACTGGATCAAGTACTTGTAACACAAAAATAGTAGTAAAAACTGTTGAACCAACTAGTAATATTATCTTTTTAACAGTAATTGACCCAAAAACACAGACTGAAACACATGTTAGTTGTTCTAATAAAGATTTTAACAAAGATATTTCTTGGATTGTTAAAGACAAAAATTACATATTTTCTATTTATGTAATGAAAAGTTCTGCTTCTAATTATAGTTGTTCTCTTGGATCAACATTACTACAAAGATCTGACAAATTATTACTTGACAAAAAAACTTTATTGGTTCCATCAGAAACACTAATTATTCCACAAAATTTAATTTCTTTTAATTCAATTAATTGTTCAGACAATAATAATTTTTGTACAACCACTATCTCATTAAAAAAACCAGAAAATCAAAACAATATAATATTTTCAACAGTAATTAACCCTTCTAATGGAGAAGAACAATTACTAACTTGTTCTTCTAATGATACTACAAAAACCATCAATTGGATTCTTAAAGATATAAATTATATATTTAAGCTAAATACTTTAAGTACTAATGAAAATTCTAATTGTAATCTTGGAGCTTCTTTAATTCAAAATCAAAACAAAATAGTTTTAGAAGAAAAATATTTATTTGTTCAAAGCAGTGTTTCTTATTCTTGGGTTACTGGCGGATGGAGTTCTTGTAACGGAGGAAATTGTTCTACTCAAGGAAGTAAAACAAGAACTGTTCAATGTAAAAATAATTTAGGAGTAGTTGTTGCTGATTCTTTTTGTACCACAACAAAACCCCTAAACACAGAAACTTGTATGATTATTTCTTGTGAAACTAATCAAGTTTGTCAAAATGAAACTTGTGTCAATATTTGTTCAGATTCTGATTGGACATCAACAGAACAACCATGTCAACAAAAAGGGACCACAACAAGAACTTGGATTAAAACAACAAACTGCCAAAATGGAGTAACCCACCCAACAACAGAAAATTTAATCCCCTGTACATACAACGCTCCATCATGTACTTCTCAAGATTTTAATTATTCTGCCTGGACTAATTGTAGTCCACAAGGAAACCAAACAAGAACTTATACAAAAAAAATAAATTGTAATGGAAATCCGCCAGAAGATTTGCTAAGAACTTGCACTTATATTCCGACTTGTGATGAATCACACTGGGATTTTAATTTAACTCCAACAATTTGTCCAATCGATGGAATACAAATTAAAAAATATTTTAAAATAACAAATTGCGAAAATGGAATAACAAAAATAGATGAAAACATTACCTGCACATACAATGCACCCCAATGTGAATACAATTACACTGAATATGGTGAATGCACAAATGGAACACAAACAAGAAACGCAACACTAATTACAACACAAACTTGTCAAGGACAACCAACAGAATTATCACTTCCCTGCACTATAAACCCTATTTGTACTGATAATCACTGGACTTACTCACTAACAGAATGCATAAACCAAACACAAACAAAAAATTGGACAAAAACAAGTGATTGTAACCAAGGAATACAACACGAAACTACAGAAACCATCTCTTGTTTAGAAATACAACCACCAACTTGTACAGAAAACGATTGGAATTATAGAATAGAACCAACCATTTGTCCAAATACAAAAACACAAACCAAACACTGGACAAAAAAAATAGATTGTCAAGCAGGAACAACACACCCAGCAAGCGAAACAATAACTTGCACTTACATACCAATCCAAGAAAATGAAGGAAGTGACGGAGGAAATGATTACAACAATAATATACCCAACAATCAAAATGACTCAACCAATCAAACCCCAACCGCTTGTACAGGAATTATCTGTAATAATGTATGTTACTTAAACCAAGGAATCTGTTGCAATAACAACTGGAACCCTGATTTGAATTCATGTGAATACAACTACGATGTCGACATAAATTTAATTAATTCAAAAAATGATGAAATAGCAAGCGAACTAATAGAAACTTCAATAAAATACGCAGAAAAAGGAGAATTAATTAAAAGCAATGCATATAAAGAACTTGCAATAATCAGAACAAAATTAATAGAATTAAATGAACCAACAGAACTAACTTCAAAATTCGAACAAGCACAACTTGCATTAAACGAAGGAGATTACACACAATTTGAAACACTACTAACAGAAATAAACGAATCAAAAGAACTAAACAAATTTGATTTCAACCAATTCATAATAATAACAATAATTGGACTAATCACAATATTTGCATTTATCACAATAATGGGTAGAAAAAAAGAACCCATAGGAAATAATCAAAACAATACTAATAATCAAAACGAATATCAAAAAATAGAAAATTACTAAAAAATAAACAAAAATCAAAAACTAATTTTAAAAACTTTAAACAAAAGGTTTTTTAATAAAAAAACACATATTTTAATATGAAATGTCTATTTAGAACTAGCTTCATTTTACTATTAATTCTAGTTATTCCACTTTTTTATACAGCACTACCCATCACAAATACTGATTTTGTAGCAACTGACCCAAAAGAAATTGTAACTTTTGTTTTTTTTAGTGATCCCCATCAAGAAGCTGTTATTGGCGGAGCTGGAAACAGCCCAGAAATTTATGGAAAAATGATTGAACAAATAAATACTCTTAAACCAGCTTTTGTAGTTAGCACTGGAGATTTTGTTCAGGAAGGTGGAGTATTAGCAAATTGGGAAAAATTTCAGGAAGTTACATCAAAATTTACAATCACTACTCCTGAAGGATTTCCTTCGTTTTTTTTTCCAGGATTAGGAAACCACGATCGTTGTGGAAACAACCCAGCAATGACTACCAATAATGAAACTGCATGTAATTATTTTAGAAATGTTTTTCCATTTCTAAAAAATTTGAGTAACAGAACTACAACAAACCAGAATTATTATTCTTTTGCATATGGAGACAATTATTTTATTATGTTAAACACTAACAACAACATGGGAACAACAACCGCACAGAGAACGTGGTACAATAAAGCAATTAAAGATTCTGTAAGTTATTCAAATACTTTCATATTTGGACATCATCCGGCGTATGCTTCAAAATACAAAACCTGTGGTACTCCCTATAGAGGAGTAGTAAGTTTAGTCAACGATGCTTATGTAAGAGGTAAAAATTTACTTTATCTATCAGGGCATGATGGGCAACGATATGCATTATTTGATTGTGGATCAAGTGAAGGGGATGGAGGATGTAAAAAAGCCAAATATATTATTTCTGCAGGTGCCGGTGATGGAGGAATTGTTAGTCCAAAATGTACTGCTGAAGAATATAATAATGATGGAAAAATGAAACTTTATTTTGATAAAAAATTTAATTTTTTAAGAGTTGCTGCCAGTGGTAAAAGCATTTGGGTGGTTGCTTTTGATGAAACTAAAAAAATCATTAATGAATTTTATGTGATTAATGAAGAATATTATCCTACTGTTAGTTCTTCTTCAGTAAAAAACCTGTTTTCTTGTAACTTTAATCAAACGTGTGAAGAAAATTTATTTGAAAATGAAAACAACTGTCCAGGGGATTGTCAAAGCGCAACAACAGCTTGTGTTGAATCAGACTGGAACTACATTGACGGAAATTGCCAAAGCAACAACACACTAATTA
>CAZJVN010000038.1:3867-8272 GCA_964549775.1 uncultured archaeon
AAACAAAAAACTGCACAGAAAACACCCCACCAACACCAAAAGAAATCACATGCACTTATATTCCTCCATGCACCGAATCAGACTGGAACTACATTGACGGAAATTGCCAAAGCAACAACACACTAATTAGAACCTACACAAACAAAACAAAAAACTGCACAGAAAACACCCCACCAACACCAAAAGAAATCACATGCACATATATCCAACTTTGTACTGAAGAAAATTGGATAATTTCTGATGGGATTTGTAACTCTAACGGTTTCTTGACTAGATCTTGGAGTAAAGTTGGTAATTGCTCAAACGGAATTCCCCAACCAAGCCCAGAACAAATTAAATGTGATTATAACGCCCCCAATTGTATATATACTTATTCAGATTGGGAGGTTTGTGCAAGTAATGGTTTGAAAAAAAGAACTGGAACTGCAACAAATCCTCCTTGTTCAGGTTCCCCTGAACCATTAATCGAATCCTGCATTCCTTTATGCGACAGCAATAGTTTCAAATATTATTTTGACCCTGTTGTTTGTCAAACTAATGGAATTCAAACAAAAAAATATTACAAAATCAATAACTGTGAGGGCGGAGAGTTTATCCCATCAGATCAAAATATAAGTTGTAATTATGAATTACCGGAATGTGTATATAGTATTTCAAATTGGGGAGAATGCACAGCTGAAGGAATAAAAAATAGATTGGTTACTTTAGTTAATGCACCTTGTAATGGAGAAACACCAGATAGTATTGCACCTTGCTCAAATATTTGTAGTATCTTAGATTATAATTATGTATTAAATCCAACTGAATGCCCCGAAAAAAGAATTCAAATAAAAAAATATTATAAGATAAATACCTGCGAAGGTGGATTAAGTCTTCCTCCAGATGAAACAGTTTTTTGCTCAAATCAACCCGATAAAGATTCTAACAAGGACCTAAATTATTTTGATCCAAAAAATCAATCTTGCACTGGGATTATCTGTAATGCTGTTTGTCACTTAAACCAAGGAATCTGCTGCAACAATAACTGGAACCCTAACTTAAATTCTTGTCAATATAATTTTGATAAAGAAATAAAAATAATCAATGCATCAAGAGACCAAAACGCTACAAACCTAATAGAAGAAGCAATTAAATTTGCTGAAAATGGAGAAATAATTAAAGCGAATGCATACAAAAATCTTGCAACAACAAAAGCAAAAATGTCAATTCTAAAAAACAAACCCGAACTAACAGAAAAATACGAACAAGCATTACTGGCATTAGAAAACGGAGAATACGAAAAAACAGAATTAATAATTACAGAAATGAATTTACCTGAAATCAACACTGAAAACAGCCTAATAGAACAATACCTACTACCAGGAATAATAATTCTAGTAATCTTAGCAATAACAATATTAATATTTTTTAGAAAAAAAGAACCTATAGAAGATAATTCTAATCAAATAAATAATTATGAAAACCAAGAAAACTATTAACAAAAGAATATAACTAACAAAAAATTTTTAAAATAAACTCAAAGATAAAGCTTTTTAACAAAAATACTCTTGGTATATCATGAAGTTTTTTTTTAAATTTTTGTTTATTTCATTATTGTTTTTAATAATCCCAAATCAGTTTGCATACACTTTGACTGATTATGAATCATTAGAAGGTCACCCTAAAGAGTGTGAATTTGTTAATGTGGATCAAATGATTCCCGGTGAATGTAAATGGCTGCCTACTACAATTTCTTCTATTGGAGGAAGATGCACTAAACCAGGAGTTAGAACTTTTTGTGATTATATCCATATTGGAACAAGTGAATTTGGTTCTCCTTGGAAACACGTTTTGTGTGATAAACCAGATCCAAGTTGTGATTTTGTGGATAAAACTTTAACTTGCCCAACAATCACAGCAAATAGTCTTACTGGTACGTGGGGATGGTATGAAGCACCAGTATTTAATTCAATTAAAGATTTAGCTGTTGTTACTAAAAAATATAACGTTGGTGTTTGGTATATTGATGCATATAAACATAGACCAAAATATGACTACAAAGAATTGCGTGCAGCTGGAGCAATAATTATTCCTGTAGCCACTGATACTGATCAAGACGAATCACAACCCCCTTGCACATTAACTCAACATTTCAAAGACCTAATATCAAATCCTTACACTTCTGGAATAATTTTGAACATTGAAGGAGACATGCCTACTTGTAAAAGTGAAATTAATATTAAAATAATTGCGGACGCGGTTCATGATGCAGGAAAAATATTTTTAATAACAAATAATCCTGGTGAATTAAGAAATATTGATCAACCCTCATTAGGGCTTGCAACAATTTACAATAAATATGTTGATTTTCTTTTACCTTATATGTATTATTGGACAAGGGAACAAATGACTCTTGAATATCCTCAACAACAAGCAATTTTTAGTAGAGGCCCAATAGGAATACTGGGTCCAATTGGGTACACTGAGGGAAATGATAGAATTTCTCCAACTCTTGCAGCAACTCTCCCAAATTATGTTAAAAATAATATTTTTTCACCAAAAATAGGAAACTCTGGACATTATGGAATTTTTGGAGGAAGTAATTTTTACTATTGTGCGCAAGGAGTTTACTGTTTAACAAATGACAGTTACCAACCAATATATCCAGTTAATTCTTTAGATTATCTTAACTTATTAAATAATCTTAAAACAGAATACCCTACTCAAAGAACTTGTACTATGTTAACTTCAAGAACTTGCACAGACGCAGATTGGAGTGCTATAACACTTAGAGATGATTGTTCAACTAACCCAACTTCTGGAAAAAAAATATTTTTTTGGAAAAGACTTAATGAATGTTATGGAGGAGTAGAACACGAAATTGAAGAAACAACCACCTGCACAAATACTTGTATGGATATTAATTGGAATTATACTGATGGAGAATGCCAGAACAATAACAAATTGATTAGAACATATACTACAAAAATTGGAAATTGTAATGGAAATGCTCCTTCACCAAAAGAAATTGATTGTAATTATGCTCCAAATTGCATTGAAAGTGATTGGAGTTATATTGACGGAGAATGCCAAAGCAACAACAAACTAATTAGAACGTACACAATTAAAACAAAAAATTGTACAGGAAGTATTCCAACACAAAAAGAGGTTAGTTGTATTTTTGTTCCAGAATGCAGTGAAAATAATTGGGTGCCTTCGGATAGTAATTGTCAACCAAATGGAACTCTAATAAGAACTTGGAAAAAAATAGGAAACTGTAACAAAGGAGTGACTAAACCTTTAACTGAAGAAAAACAATGCACTTATCAAGCCCCCCAATGCATTTATGAATATTCAGAATGGAGTGCCTGTTCAATATACAATGAAAAAATTAGATCAGCAAATCCAATAAACACTCCTTGTAATGGAACACCCCAAACAACAATTGAATTATGTTTATCCGAATGTACGTTGGATAATTATAATTATATTATTGAACCAACTACTTGCCCAACTCAAGGTTATCAAACAAAGAATTACTACAAAATAAGAGATTGTATTAATGGAGTTATTCAACCAAGTAATGAAATAATTTATTGTGACAATAACATAATCCAAGTAAATATAATTGATAAAAACAATGACTCAATTGATAATAATATTCAAGTTGACAACAACATTGCTTCAACAATAAATCCTTACCCCCCAATTAATCCAGTAACTAAAGACACTAATCAAAATCAATCACAAAATTTAGATCAAAACAATAAACTACTAGTACAAAATTGTTCTGGAACTAAATGTGCAGAAACCTGTTACAATGAGAATGGAATTTGCTGTAATAATAATTGGAACAAAAATTTAGATTCTTGTGAATACAATTATGATTATGAAATAAGCATTGTCAATTCTAACGGGGACGAGGAAGCAACACAATTAATTAATTCAGCACTAGAATTTGCGGAACAAGGAAATTTAATTAAATCTAAATCATACAAAGACCTGGCAATACTGAGAACAAAAATAGTCCTTCAAAATAATCCAAGCGAATTAATTGAGAAATATGAACAAGCAAAACTTGCCTTAAATGAAAACAATTTTGAGAAAGTAGAATTAATAATACAAGAAATAGAAAACAAAGGATCCTCATTTAAGGACGTTTATCCAATAGCAATATTAATTGTAGTAATAATTTTATTTATAATTATTTATTTAAAAGTAATAAAACCAAAACTAACAAATCCCGAAAAAAATAATCAAAATTATAAAACAAACTATGATGAGCAACAAAATTACTAAAAAATTACAAACTAATTTTCTAAAAAAAATCAAAATAATAAGCTTTTTAAACAAAACCCGCGCCAATATTTCTGCGGAGATGGCAGAGAGGCCAAATGCACTCGGCTTGAGACCGAGATTCCGAAAG
>CAZJVN010000039.1:0-8171 GCA_964549775.1 uncultured archaeon
GTTTTTACTAATTTTGACCAATCATAACTCAACCCTAGTGCTTTTTGTTGAGTAATAAAATTTTCTATTGAGTCTCTTGTATAATCTTGCGGGTGTTTTCCTGCTTTTATTGCAGCATTCTCTGCAGGAAGTCCTAAAGCATCATAACCCATTGGGTAGAGAACATTATACCCATTCATTCTTCTATATCTTGATTGTATATCCCCAATAGTGTAATTTAAAGCATGCCCCATGTGGAGTCCTGCTCCTGAAGGGTAGGGAAACATTTCTAGAACATAAAAGTTTTTTTTCTTAGAATCATTAGGAGTAAAGAAAGTATTTTCTTTTTCCCAAAGCTTTTGCCATTTTGCTTCAATTGCTCTAAAATCGGCTTCAACCATACTAATTTAGAGGATATAAAAGTTTAAAAATTCTCTACGGAAGGAAAAACTCTAAACTTTTTTGATTAATAATATATACCAGTTCATCCACAATTAAACTATGCCAAGAGCAAATATTTTACCAAAACCAAAAACAAATTCTTCAACTAGTTCAGAAATAAGAAATTTTGTTTCAAAAAGAAGACCCACTCTTTTGGGGGTAACAAAATTAATGAAACAAATAAATCAACTCGTTGTCCCTGCAGCTGATACAAAAATTGGTTTTGAAGAAGCAAAAAAAGCTTACTCTGCAGAAAAAATTGATAATTTTATTAAAGAAGGAAAAATACCAATCCCTTACCAAAGAGGACAAGCTATTTGGGGTTGTTATCAACAATCAAAAATTCTTTATTACTCAATGAAAGCCCTTGGATTTAAGCCAAGAATGTTTAAAGAAGTAATTTCACCAGGAGTAGTACACACTAGTCTTTGGTTTAGACGAAATGGACAACTATACGAAGCGGATCCATTTTATCGAGCAAAAGTTTACAAAGTGGATCCAGTAAGAAAAGAACAAGCAAAACAACAAATGAAACTAGGACGATTTTCTTTTATTAAACCCGAAGGATACACTTTTGAAATGTATAAAAAAGAAAGAAAAGAAAACAAAATCCTTGGAGAAAAATTAAATTATTTAAAAGGAGAATAAAATTAAAAAAAATAAATCCCAAAAAATAATGAATTGGAAAAAATAAGATGTGCTAAATTATGGACCCTTCAATTAGATCTGGTTTAAGTTTTGGTTTAACTTCTGCAATAATTACTACACTAGGTTTAATGATTGGATTAAACTCTGCAACAAGTTCCACCATGGTTGTAATTGGAGGAATAATTACTATCGCTGTCGCTGATGGTTTAAGTGATTCTCTTGGAATGCACATTTCTGCAGAATCAAATAAAAAAAATTCTAAAACTAGTTTACTAAAAATTACTCTTGCAACTTTCTTTACAAAACTAATTTTTGCATTAACTTTTTTAATTCCAATAATGTTTTTTGAATTACAAACAGCAATAACAATTAATGTTTTTTATGGATTAACTTTACTCACAATTTTAAGTTACAAAATTGCAAAAAACAACAAAGAAAATCCACTACACACAATAGTAGAACACTTAGCAATAGCAATAGGAGTATTGATAGTTTCAAATTATATTGGAATCACAGTAGCAACTATTTTTATTTAACCCCTACAATTTTTTATTAATTTATTTCAAAAATTTTTCTACAAAAATTAGGGTTCTTTTGTTAATAAATTTTGAAGAATAATCTTTTGTTGGTTTTTCTTTAATAACACTAACTACTTTTTTTATAGAAATCCATTTTAGTTTTGTTTTTGATCCAATCTCTTCTTTAGTAAATTTTGGTTTTCCTTTTTTTATTAATTTTGTTAAATATCCATAAGATGTTTGATCTAAACCATGCCCCAAATGTTGGGTTCTTTTTTCTTGGGTTTTTCCTAATTCTTTAACAATTTCTACAACACACCCTGTTTCTTCTTTCATTTCTCTAATTAATCCTTCTTTTATTGTTTCACCTTTTTCTATCCCTCCACCCGGAAGAGAATAACAATCCATTGAACCAATATACATTAAAGCAACTTTTCCTTTATTAAAAAGTAATCCTCTAGTTGCTCTTCTTTTTTTAAAAACACACTTTTTCTTTTTTAATTTAAAATCAGAATCAGTTATTTTTGCTAGTAACTTCATAAAACTAATTAACAAATTAATTATTTTTCTAATAAATCAATTATTTGATCTCCTGCCACAATTTCAGGAACTATTACTTTTTTTGCACCAGCTTTTTTTAATTTTGAAACAAATTTTTGTTCATTAGCTCTTGCAAAAATTTCAATTGCAGGATTCATCTCTTTTGCTGTTAGAGTAATCATAATATTACTTTCAGTTTTAGGTAATGTCAAAATTAGTTTTGTTGCTTTAATAATTTCTGCTTCTGTTAATAATTTATCTTCTTCAGCATTACCTTCAATAACCATGTATTTTTTCTTTTTTAAAGATTTAACAACTTCAGGGTTTTGTTCAATTATAACAAATTTTTTCTTTTTTAGTTGTAAGTTTAGTGCAATTTCACTACCCACTCTTCCCCCGCCAACAATAATTATATGATCCTTCATTCTACACACTATTATTTCATATATTTTTGAGTTTAAATACTTTTGTAGATTTCCATCAAGAAGCATGTCAGCTAAACTCCAAAGAACCCACCAAATCAAGAATACTCCAACAAGTGCTAAAAATATTTCAAGTAAACTTTCAACTATAGTACTTTCATCATCAAACATGAACGCGAGTGTTTTTAGTGTTCTAAATGCACCCTCCTCCAAACCCGATCCACTAATTATTGAAAAACTAATTGTCCCAAACAATATCAAAAATACTATTAATGAGAAAAAGATCTTAATTCTTCTAGGAAACTCTTCTATTTCCTTAATTGGTTTACCACGAGACATAAAAATCAAAACACTAAAGTTACTTGTTTTATTTTGAAATAATAAAGCAAAAGAAGTATAAAAAGAATTCTATCTTGGTTATGATAAAGATTCTTGATTTAATTTACCAAAGTTTTGTTAATTTTTTTGATAAAAAAATTAAACTTGCCCCACTTATTGCTGTTAGGAATTGAATTAAACCAAAGCTTGTCAAGAATACTATTGGAACTAATTCAAAAGAAAACAAAGCGAACACAATCGAAAAAATAATTATTGTTTTTGCACCAGCAGAACAAAACACTGAAATAAAATAATTTGCTTTTTTGTGGACAAATATTTTTCTCATTAAAAACATTAACAGAAAGTTTCCTAACCAAATTGCTGGCAAAACAAATAAGATTTGTTGAGTCAAACCACCAAACAAAATTCCACTAGCAAAAACGGCAATGCTTGGAATTAAGGCTAACAAATAAACCACATTAGTTTTGTAATCAATTGCTGATTTTATTAACAACGCATTAACTATTGTTCCAATTACCAATTGATTTGTTACAATTAGTGGGGCAGAAAACAAAAGTAAACCAAGTAAAATTAATTCCTTGTTTTCTTTACCAAATAGTTCCTTAAAAACAAAAGCGTTCTTTTGAACAGAAACATTGTTGTGTAAATAATTATCATTATTGCTTGGTTCCATGAATGTATTGTAAGTTAACTATACTTAAATTGTTTCTATTGAGTGAAATAAGTCAAAGTAACTACATTTGTGATTATTTTGCATAAAAAAATACATTTATTAGGGATTGGTTAGAAAAATTACTTTACTATGGAAGTAATCAAAATCAAGGGACATTCAGTAAACTTTATCCCCACAAAGGACTCTTTTAATCGAAGAGCTTTACAATACAAAAATAAGTGCATTAGTTCTCTTGAAGAACTAGGGACTAGAAGAGATGATGTTGAACTTGAACTTGATGGTTACTGCGGAAGAGACGCAAAAGCAAGTATTATTTGGTACTTTAATGGAAACCGAATGTACTATGAAATTGCTTCTCAAAAAAAATACGTAGATAACCTATTTATTCTTTCAAAAATAATTGAAAACGAAGTAAAACTAGTTGTTTCTGAGAAAAAACCTTTAGAAGAATTTATTGCAGAATTTAGAGAAGATGAAGATGTGCATGAAGAAAGAAAAGAGGCTAGAGAATTCTTTGGAGTACATGAGGATCACAAAGATATTGAAGAGATAAACAAAAAATATAAACAAATGGCAAGGGATTTACATCCTGACATGCCTACTGGGGATGTTGAAAAATTCAAAAAACTAAACCATCACCACAAAATACTTAAAAGAGAACTCTCCTAATTATAGTAACAACTTAAGTGATTAACAATGGCAGGCCCACAGCGTAAACAAAGAAAACCAACCACCCCAAAACCAACTGGACTCGCATTCAAATCAATCGCTGAACTAAAAAGTAAAGAAGAAACAAAACAAAGAGATAACAAAATTCACCACTACACTCCAAAAAAGAAAATAATCTTATTACCAGGAAAAGTTGAAGAAATAAAATAACAAAAATAAAAACAATTTAACAAATAATTAATTTTTAAAATTATTGCCCCTATAATTAAACCATTTTTAAAAAAATATTTCTTTTAGTAGGATTTAAGAATTTACTCAAACAGTGTTTATATATGACAGTATCAATAAAAAATCTTTCAATCAATATTGGTGATCGAGAAATACTTAACGATCAAAGCTTTGGTTTTGGAGAGGGAGCCAAAGTTGGTTTAATTGGAAGAAACGGGGTAGGAAAAACTACTTTACTTAAAGCAATTTTGGGACAAATTGATTACCATGGAGAAATAGCCTACCACGGAAGAGCTGCGTATTTTTCTCAACACATTGACCTTGCTAAAGACAAGACAGCAAGAGAAATTATTGGAGCAAGTGCAACCATTCACCACCAAAACGATTTTGAGACGGAACTTAAAGAACTTGAAGCATTATTATCAAAACCCGAAGTCTATGAAGATCATGACAGGTTAACAAAATTAACTCAAAAATATGTGGATCTTCAAACACAAATGAATAAACACCAAAGCACTCTTCCAACAAACAAAATTAAATCAATTCTAGCTACTCTTGAAGTAAAAGAGGAATGGCTTGACCAAAAAGTTGGTTCTCTTTCTACCGGACAAAGAGCAATTATTGCACTCGCACAAATACTCTCATCAGACGCTGAACTATTGCTCCTTGATGAACCAACAAATCACTTAGATTTTAAACGACTAAATATTTTGGAAAACTTTTTGAAACACTACAAAGGAACAGTGATAATGGTTACTCACGATCGATACTTTTTGAATGGGAGTTGTGACACTATATTAAAAATAGAAAATGCAAAATGCATTAAATATAACGGAAATTATTCAGCTTACTTAAGAATGAGAGAAGAAACTTTCCTTGCACAACAAAAAGCGTTTGAAAGAGAACAAGAATATTTAGAAAATGAACGAGATAAAATCGCAAGAATTGGTACAAGCCCACTAAAAGTAAAACAAGGAAAATATAGAATAAAACTTTTAGAGCGAAGAGAAGAAGTAGAAAAACCAAATCTGGATCAATCAAGGTTTACTACAGTAATTGAAGCAAAACCAATTCATGCAAACAATGTTCTTGAACTAATTGATCTTTCAGTCGGATATGATAAACCATTAATCTCTCACATTAACCTAAAAGTTGGTACTGGAGAAAAAGTTATTTTAACTGGAGAAAATGGAATTGGTAAAAGTACTTTACTAAAAACAATTGAAGGAAGACTAGAGCCTTTATCAGGAAAAGTTGAATTACACTCTCAAGGAAAAATGGGTTATGTGGACCAAGAACTAAAAGATTTAAAAAGTGACAACACTCTATTTGATGAAATACACGAACTAACAGGAGATAACGCAAAAACAAGACAACACTTATCTATTGGAGGATTTGTTTTAGAAGAAGACGTTTTCAAACCAATCGCTTTACTTTCGCTTGGAGAAAAATCAAGACTTAATTTGATCAAAGTTTTAATAGAAAAACCAAATATTTTACTACTCGATGAACCAACAAACCATCTAGACTTGGACGCTAGAGAAATAATAGAGAAAGCATTCCTAAGTTATCCCGGAGCAATACTAGCAATCTCTCACGACCGGTACTTTATAGAAAAATTAGCGCAAAGAGTACTAAAAGTAGAAAATGGAACAATCAAAGTAATTAAACAATAAAAATAAAAAAAATAATAAAAATAATCAAACAAAAATCTAACTAAAAAAATAATTTAAAAAAACTATTTTTTTGTTTTTCCGTTTGTTTTAATTAAAACTGCTAGAATTAATAAAAGCGCTAACAAATTTAGTATTGGAGCTAAAATTAATCCTTGCATTAATCCATCAACAACTATCAAAAGTAAACCAATTGAATAAGTTATTAAAAAATATTTATTAACTTCTTTATTTCCTTTTTTTACTTGAGAAAATTGTATTACCCAAGCAACTACTAATAAAACTAAACCTAAAATAAATATTGAAAATAGTGTTTCCATTAAAATCACCATTATAAATAAAATTTTCTTTGATTTAAACCTTTCCAAACCATGAATTTAACTAAAACCTTAATAAAGAAGTTAACCATAAAATATACAAGGTGAATGAAAAATGGAATATTTGTTAATACTTTCAATAATTTTAGAAGCAATAATTGTAATACTTTGCTTAATGACGGTGCGATCAAAAAAGAAAAATTATATAATAGGTCTTGCAATCACTTTTGCAATTTATGTATTCTATGATTCAGTAAGATTACTAAATATAAGTGTTAATCCTTTACTAAAAGAAGGAAGTTTTCTTTTAGCCACAATCTTCGCGTTATGGGCTATTTGGAAAATGTATAAACTAAAATAGAAAAAATGTAAAATATTAAAATAAAAAAGAGTTGAAATAAATTAATTGGCGGCACTTTCTCCGCCAAAAATTAATTATTTATTGTGTTGGAAAAGTTGGCATTTGTTGTGCTTCTGGCGCAACAAACACACTATCTTCAACATTAGTACTGTATTCTTTTGCAATCATTGTGATTGTTTCCCCACCAACTATTGTTTCAACAAATAATGGCACTGCTTCTTTTGAAAAACAATAAGAGTAACTAGCATCATTGTCAGTTATCTTATAACAAGTTGTACTAACCCCGGCTATTGTTTTACTTGGAATTGAACCCATCTTGTTTTCCCATGAAGAAATATTTTCTTTAGCTGTTTTGATACCAGAACTAATTGGTTCTCCACTAGTTGTTTCAAAACACATTTCCTCTCCTGAAGCAGTATTACAAATTGTTACTTTGTTGTCCACAAAAAATGTTTTTGTGCTAACTTCTTCAAAAGTAGTGTCTTGTCTTAGTTTATCTCCTTTAATCCATTGTTTTAATTCGATTTTTCCTTGAGATGAAGTCATATCATAATTTACATAATAATTTGGAACCCCATTCAACATTTCTCCAAACAAATCAATAGAATTTGTATTTTCATTTATTGATTGTTGATTTACAATATTAGTGTCCTTTGAATTTGCATCAACGTTGTTTTGATTTTCATTACTTGTACAACCAAATAAACTCAATGCTAAAATTATTATTAAAACTAGAAAACTTTTTTTCATAAAAATTCCTCCAACTATTAAAATTTTTGGAACAAAACATTAAAATAAAGACCTTTAATGAAAAAAACTTTGTTGGAAAAGAAAAATGATTAAAAAAATTAATTTATTTTCTTTTAATAAGTTTTTCTAAACCATTTTTAGTTAAAACATCCATTAGTTCTGTTGGTATTGCATAAATTGTCGTATTAGTATTTTCTGTACTTAATGCGTGTATTGTTTGTAGTGTTCTTAAGTGTAGTGCTCCTTTTGTTTTTGTTAAATGAGTTGCAGCATCTTTTAAGTTCTTTGATGATTCAAGTTCCCCTTTTGCTCTTAATAGTATTGCTCTTTTTTCTCTTTCTGCTTCAGCTTCTTGCGAAATTACTCTTACTAAACTTTCTGGCAAAATTATTTCTTTTAACTCTACTGATTCTACTTTAATTCCCCAAGGATCAGTTACTTTATCTAAAATTATTTGTATTTTTTTAGCAGTAGCGTCTCTTTGTGATAATAATTCATCAAGACTTGTTTCTCCAATAATTTCTCGCATAGTTGTTTGAGAAATTTGACTAACAACATACTCATAGTGTTTTACATCAATTATTGCTTTCTTTGCATCACTAACTTTGTAATA
>CAZJVN010000040.1:0-7930 GCA_964549775.1 uncultured archaeon
GGTGATTATGATGGTGATGGTAGAACCGATATTGCAGTATGGAGGCCAAGTAATGTCACTTGGTATGTTAAGTATAGTGGCGGTGGAAATTATTCGTTAGCGTATGGTTCTGGTACTGATGTTCCTGTGCCTGGTGATTATGATGGTGATGGTAGAACCGATATTGCAGTATGGAGGCCAAGTAATGCCACTTGGTATGTTTATGGTAAAACTTCTACTAAGTTTGGTTGGAGTACTGTGGTGCCTGTGCCTGGTGATTATGATGGTGATGGGGCAACAGAAATCGCGGTTTTTTCAAAAAGACAAGCAGATTGGTTTATAAAAGGACAAAATACTCACAGCAGAATATTAAATTTTGAAGTTTGTAATAATTTAGATGATGATTGTGATGGAACAAAAAATGAAGGACAACTAAACATAAATGTTGGTACTGCTTGTTCCACAGGTTTACTGGGGGTTTGTTCAGATGGTACAAAATATCAATATTGTAATTCTAGTGTTAATAGTTACACTTGGTCAACATGTACACAAAATGTTTTTTCTTCTGCAGAAATTTGTGACGGACTTGATAATGATTGTGATGGAAAAGTTGATGAAGTTTGTCCTTATGGTTATTTTGGCACAACTGAATTTTTTAAACATGATTTGAATGGTTATTGTGTATTTAAAATTCATACTGGCCTTGCGAGAACTGCTAGTGGGGCATGGAATCAACATGTGATTAAAGGTCCAACTGTGGGTAATGATGTTAATTTGTATTGTAAAAATGCAGATAACAATTATTTGATTGGTTTAGTAAATCAAGATGCTGACCAAAACTCTCTTTGGGGGTATAATGCGTTTATAAAAAACGTTAACACTGGTTCTGATAAAGTGTTTTTAAAAAATGATTGGAATTGTTGGGGGTATGTAATAAATTCAGGTGTAAAAACAAGAATTCAAAGCACTTTGAATGGTTCTGAGGATTATGCAATTTTTAAAATTACTACAACTGCTGAGGTTTGTGATGGGATAGATAATGATTGTGATGGAACAAAAAATGAAGGACAACTAAACATAAATGTTGGTACTGCTTGTTCCACAGGTTTACTGGGGGTTTGTTCAGATGGTACAAAATATCAATATTGTAATTCTAGTGTTAATAGTTACACTTGGTCAACATGTACACAAAATGTTTTTTCTTCTGCAGAAATTTGTGACGGACTTGATAATGATTGTGATGGAAAAGTTGATGAAGTTTGTCCTTATGGTTATTTTGGCACAACTGAATTTTTTAAACATGATTTGAATGGTTATTGTGTATTTAAAATTCATACTGGCCTTGCGAGAACTGCTAGTGGGGCATGGAATCAACATGTGATTAAAGGTCCAACTGTGGGTAATGATGTTAATTTGTATTGTAAAAATGCAGATAACAATTATTTGATTGGTTTAGTAAATCAAGATGCTGACCAAAACTCTCTTTGGGGATATAATTTGTTTACAAAAAATATTGATTTGGGGTATAATAAAGTTTTTTCTAAACATGATTGGAATTGTTGGGGATATGTAAAAAATAATAATATTTCTTTAAGAATTCAAAGTGTTTGGAATGAAAATGAACCTTATGCAGTTTTTAAAATTACTACTGCAAGTGAAATTTGTGATGGAATAGACAACGATTGTGATGGTTTAATTGATGAAGGAGTGAGGAATGGGTGTGGGGGTTGTGGAGAAGTTGGAGAAGTTTGTAATGGATTAGATGATAACTGTGATGGAAATATTGACGAAGGGATTGTTTGTGAATGTTTCCCAATAGGAGAAAAAACTGAATGTTTAACTAGTGCTAAAGGAATTTGTTCAGAAGGAACAAAAACATGCGGAACTGATTTTAGGTGGGGTGCTTGTACTCAAAGTTTTTTCTCTTCAACAGAAATTTGTGATAATTTAGATAATGATTGTGATGGTTTAATTGATGATAATTTATTTTCTGTTTCAAATTGCGTTCAAGAGGGAATTTGTCAAGGGGCAGTAAAAACTTGTAGTGACGGAAATTGGGGTGTTTGTTCAAAATTGCCAAGCACAGAAATTTGTGATTTAAAAGATAATGATTGTGATGGGGAAGTTGATGATGAAATCACTTGTGATTGGGGTTGTTTAAATTGTTCAAATTTAGAAGATTTAATTACAGTTAGTCCATTTGTTTCAAATGTGATTGATGGAAATATAATTGTTCTTGATTTTAATGTTTCTTGTAACGCTGAAGAATTATTGACTGATGCAAATATTAGTTTATTCTCAACTAATGTACTAAAATCTGATAATTTTATTGAATCAACATTATTGGGCGTAGTTGATTGTAGTAGTGAATCAAAAAGTGCTAGAATAATTATTGGTGATTGTGAAGAAGCAAATTATGAAATTTCATTTAATTTTGGAATGGACCAAAAGGGTTGTGATAATTTAAATGATTGTTCTGGATTAAAAAGAATTTACACTTCAACAAGTTGCAATCCAACAGTTACTGGACTAAGTATTCCTGATAACTCAATAATTTCAGTAATTATTTTACTGTTTTCAGTAATATTTTTAATAAAACTAAAAAACAAAAATTAATTAGTTTTGTTTGACTTTATTATAAAAAGTTAATTTATTATACTTAAAAATTGTTGATTGATAGTTATGCAACAAGATTTTTCACAAGAAGCAGCAGTTCTAGGAAGAGACTTAAAGGATTTAGAAAAATATGGTTCTCAAGGAACAGCATACTTAGGAAAAGTAGTAATGTCAAGTGGAGAAAGACCAGTACTTGGAAGAAAAGTTTTAGTTGATGTTTCTCGTCCTCACTTAATGCTTATTTGTGGAAAACGTGGAGGAGGAAAGTCCTACACTCTAGCTGTCCTTATGGAAGAAATGGCAAGACTAGATTCTTCAATAAAATCAAGAATTTCTACAATCACAATTGATACTGTTGGAATTTTTTGGGGACTAAAATTACCTGCAAGTAATGCTGATGAAAAAGAATTAAGTGCTTGGGATTTGAAGGCTGAAAAAACAAATGTACAAGTGCTAGTACCAAAAGGACAACTCGCTTTTTATCAAGAAAAAGGACTCCCAATTGATGGAGCATTTACACTAAAATGTTCAGAGCTTGAAGAAACTGAATGGATGGCACTTTTTCACTTAAAATGGTCTGATCCTGAAGGGATATTAATTTCAAGAATTGTGAATAAGGTTAGAGAAAAAATTGGAACCTATTATGGAATTGATGATTTAATCTCTGCAACAAAAGTGGATGAAGAGTCAAGACTTGAAGTAAGACAAGCAGTTATTTCTAGATTACAGATGGCTAAAAGTTGGGGACTAATTGAGAAAGAAGGAACAAAAATAGAACAACTAGCACTTCCAGGAGTAATTACAGTTGTTGATGTTTCATCTTATCGTCAAACAGTGGGAGCTGAAGGGATAAAAGATATTGTAGTTGCACTAATTGGTAAAAAAATATTTGAACAAAGAATGCTTTATAGAAAAGAAGAAGAGATGAAACTAATTAAAGAAAATAAACGTTCAAGTAAAATGCCTCTTGTTTGGTTAATGATTGATGAAGCACACATGTTTATGCCCCGTGATGAAGAAAATATTGCGTTACCAATTTTGCTTGAGTGGGTTAGAGTGGGTCGTCAACCTGGTTTAGGTTTAATTCTTGCAACTCAAAGACCAGAAAAAATACACCCTGATGCAATTTCTCAATGCGATATTTTTATTTCACACAGAATGACTTCCCAACCAGATATTGCAGCTGTTGGAGCACTACGTCCAACTTACATGAATACTGATCTTGACAAATTGTATGCGGAAATGCCTAGACAAAAAGGATTTGCTCTTGTAATTGATGATAACACTGAAAAAGTTTGGATGATAAAAACTAGGCCTCGTTTCTCTTGGGACTCAAGTGTAACAGCAAGCGCATTTTTGATTTAATTCAAAAAAAATTAATTATTAGATATTAAATCTAAATAACTAACAAGTTTAATATTATTTTTTTTAAGTAATTTATTTAATTTCTTGATATGTTTTACATCTCTTTCTCTATCTTTATTTAGGCTGGATTTACAATTTGGATCAAATTTTCCAGGATGGAATAAGATTTCATAATATTCATCATCTTTTAAATTTTTTATCCATTCTTCA
Source organism: uncultured archaeon (assembly GCA_964549775.1). Lineage (GTDB taxonomy): Archaea > Iainarchaeota > Iainarchaeia > Iainarchaeales > JAAZKV01 > JAAZKV01. The sequence continues at coordinate 4,171 of CAZJVN010000040.1, forward strand.
ATTTTAATAAAATCTTCAATGCTTCCAAAAAATGCTTTTTCAGAAGTCATCATTATTTCCTTATCAAATGAACCACTATTTCTTAATGGAAGATTATTTTTTTTACAAAATTTTGCAACCCCAGAAAACGAATCTGTGAAGCTATGTGCTTTATGCACATCAAAGTGTGAGGGGTTAATTTTCAAAATTTCTTTAAATAAATTATATTGTTTTTTTATTTGTGAAGAATAATCTTGTCCTTCAAATTCTAAATGAAGTCCAATACTTAAGTTTTTTTTCTTTGAAAGAGAAATCAATTGATCAAATTGTTTTCTTTGGTCATTAGTTACTCTGTTAACCATTACTGTTGTTGATTTGATTAAATCTTTTTTAATTAGATCTAAAATAATTGAATTGAAAATTTTGCTCATTCCAAAATCATCAGCATTTATTATCAAATACTTAGTCATGATTTAAACAAGGCCTTGAGTTAATATAAATTTATCTTGTTGTCTATAAAAAATTCGAGTTTTTAAAAATTGCACTAACGGGGTGTTAGTGCATTTCTAATTTTTATTTTCTTAATTTGATTAATTCTTTGATGTTAGCGTTTTCTGCTTCAACAACAATGTCTTGACTTGATTTGAAAGTTATTTTAGCAGTACCTGCGTCAAGAACTAAATTTCTTAATTGTCTTTTTGCAAGTAAATAAGTTAAAACTTCTTCCACTCTTTCTTGCTCAATTATTACTCCGTTTCCTTCTTTTGCTAATTTTAGTTGCAAAGCAAGTGCTCCAAGATCCATTGTTCCAATAAACTCTGGTCTTAGTGAAACGTGACTACACTCCATTTCATCAAGTGCCATATCTACAAAAGAAATTGCTTTTACTGAATCATTAAAAGAAAAGTTTTTCTTCATTCTAATTGATTCAACAAAATCCATTAGTTGTTCTTTTTGTATTGATTGGCTAGATAATTTTGTTCTTAGTGATTCAAAATCATCTTCAATGCTTGAAAATAATTCTAAAATTTCTTTATTTTTTAATTCAGTTGAAATCATTTTTTTTGTTTCAGGGTTAGCAATAGCTCTTTCCCTTAAAACCTTCATTTCTGACAGAACTTTGTCAAAATCAGTATTAACATTCTTGACTTTATCTAAGTCACTTCTAACTTTAATTAGCTCCGCTTCTAATCTTGCTAAAGACATGAACCAACACCCCATAATAATGGGGGCAAAAGAGTATTTAATCCTTTCTGGGTGAAAATTAATTTATGAAGAAAAATAATTTAATAACTAAAAATAGTTCTAAATCAGTGAATAATTCTAAAATTTCTGGTTCATTAAAATTATTTTTAATAATATTTTTTGTTTTGTCTTTAATTGTTTTAGTTTCTTTCGCGTGGCATTTTTTTGCAATACAAAATCCAATAATTGAACTTTCTCTTGAGAAATATGATAATATTGTTACAACAAACGATGCTTGTTTTGTTTCAAAGATAAGTACAGAAAATGTTGATCCAAAAAAAGTTGATTTTGTTATTAGTTTGAATGATAGCGTTATTACTTCAAAAAAAATTGTTATTGGTTCTGAAAAAGAAAGTAATACTCGTGCAAATGAGCTTTTAGTGGATGATTGTATTTCTAATTCTCTTCTAAAAGAAGGAGATAATTTTGTTGAAATTAATACTTATTCAAGAAATATTTTCTTTAATGTAAAAAAACAAAATAATATCTTGTTATCAAGTCCAAGTGTTGAAATTGTCTCAATTACTAAAAAGACTGATGAAAAAGCAATTGTAAAAGTTTCTATTACTAATGATGGTGCTACAAAAGAAAAAGCGAATATTTTGGTTAATGAAGTAATAGTGAAAGAATCCTTTTTTGAAAATGGGGTTTTTGAAGAAACAATTCCAATTAGTGAAGGAACAAATAAGGTTGTTGTTTTTTTTGCGGGGGCGGAGAAAAGTATCTCTCTTGAAAATGAAATTTCATTAAAATCAAATATTTTATTTGGTTTAGGTTTAATTGCATTGTTCTTTTTTGTTTGTATGAGTTTTGTTTTTAGTAAAAAACAATTTAATGAAAATATTTTATTCTCAATTCTTTCGTTGTTTATTGTTTTATCAATAATTTTCTTTTTATTAAATTATTTAGGAGTACTAGTTGGAATTTCATTACTATCAAACATTTCTTTTATTTCCTTTTTTTGTATTTTGATTCTTTCTCTTGCAATTATTTTTAGAGAAAACTTTTCTTTACCAAAAATAGTTTTGCCTAAAAAAGATTATTTCACAATATTTTTAGCAATAGTTTTATTAGCAATATTTTTGTTTAATATTATTACTCCAACTTATGTTAGTTTTTGGACTTCTTTTTATGAAAGACAATCAAGAGATATTTATGAATTAAATTCAGTTCCACTTCTTGATGAGTATACTCACTTTGGTGAAAAACCTTATGGTTATTTATCAGCTTACTTTTTTGTTGATGTGGGATTATCTTACATATTTGGTGACCAATCAAGCACAGTTTTTGCAATAATTTTGGTTCTAGCAAACCTTGCATTTTTTATTTCAGCAACAAGGTTTTTTAAAAAATTAGGTTTTTCTGACACTAAATCAAAAATAACTCTCGCTTTACTAATTCTCTCAGGATTCATGTTTGGAGATATTTTCTTTAATGTTAGACACATTATTGCACTAGCATTAATTTTTACTTCTCTTTCTTTCTTTTTTGATAAAAAAGATTTTAAAGCAATTTTACTTTCAGGGGTTGGAATGTTTCTTCAAGCTCCAGTAATTTTGATTACCTCAATTATCGCTTTTGTTCTTTGTAAAAGAAACAAAATTGATTTTTTAAAATTCTTAATAGGTTCAGTAATTGTGGGGGCTCTTTTTTATATTCCTACTTTTATTTTAGTGGGTTTGCCTACTCAAGCACAAACCACCACTTGGGGTTACTTGTTTGGAATGCCTTGGTATGGAGTAGCAGTGGATCTTCTTTCTCCAATTCTTTTCTTTTTAATAATTATGCTTCCTTTGAATAATTTTAAATTAAAATTAAATCCTTTTTCAAAAAGATTATTAATTTTGTTTGGGATTCTTCTTTTTATTCAATTATTTGTTAGTTATAGAATCAATATTGCTACTGCAACGATTTTTTGTTTTATTGGAGTTTATTTTGTTCCTGAAAACATTTTAGAAAAAAAAGAAGTGCGTCACTTATTGTTTTTACTTTTCACAGGAGGGTTAATTTTAGCTTCAACAGTTTTACTAAACTATGTTGTTCCCGATTATTCAATTGGGGCAGCAGAATATATGAAAACAAACACTCCTTCTGATGCTAGAATATTAAATGAACCCGCACTAGGTCATTATTTGGTTTTGTTTGCTGATAAAAAAATAATGTCAGACCTTGCAGTAGAATACGCTGACGGTAATTTAATTGATCAAAGTTTTAACTTCTTACAAAAAAAGGATCCTAAGATAATTTCTGAAAACAAAATTGATTATGTGTTCAATAGGGCAATGTTTATAGAAACACAACCGGTTGGGAGTGTTGAAGGGAAAGAAAAAATCGAGTTTTACTTCCTGGATAAGATTTATGACAACGGAGTTTATTTTGTACACCTCACAAGATAACTTATTAAACTTGATTTATGAAATAATTTTTAGTAATGAAGCAATCAAAGCATTGCTTTTTTGACATTTGCACGGGTTGGGGAGTGGTCAAACCCACAGGGTTTAGGACCCTGTCGCTTAGTGCGTTCAACGGTTCAAAT
>CAZJVN010000041.1:0-7702 GCA_964549775.1 uncultured archaeon
ATCCTAGTTCCCAATTAAATGTTTGAGCAAGACTTCCTCTACTAGCAAAGTGTTTAGCACTTTCAAGAACTCTATCTAAGTTATGAACTTTCTTTGAAGGGTAACTTTTAGTTTTTTTACCAACAGTAATTTCAGTAGGGTCTTTAACAATATCAAACTTATTGCTCATAGTGTATCTTTTGTTTCCAAGAACAGCTAGCACTACATAAGCTTTGTTACTTCCGCCCCCAATAATCATATAATTTGAATCATCTTTTTTTAGGATGACTGCAGTTCTATTTGTTCCGTCAAGTTTTTCAATAGCTTTTTTTACTTGGATAAGTTCAGTACATTCCGTAACTATATCCTCTAAATCAACACTAGGGTTTTCTTCAACAATATTTTTTATAAACATACATCCCACCTTGAAGATAAACAACAACAAGCATTTTTTAATAGAGTTAGTCAAAAAATAGACTTTTTGGTCCTATTTTAACACTTTGCTTACAAAAAGTATATGTTCAAGACACACGGTCAAAGAACATGATATGGTGAATAATATGGAAAATGGAAAAGATAGTTTTGGAAGAGAAATGCATAAAGCTGTATGCGCAGAATGTGGGAAAGAAACAGAAGTTCCTTTCAAACCAGACGCATCAAGACCAATATACTGCAGAGACTGCTACCAAAAACACAAAAAACCAAGAAATAATTACTAAATAATATTTTTTTGAGGGGGGTTAAACCCCACTCACTAATTTTATAATTTTTTGTAATTCTTTTCAAGTGTGAACTAATTAGGGGATTTAACAAACCCCTTATTAAGACACAAATTATTGGACGACTTTTATGGATCAAACAAAATTTTTAAAATTCGTTGCCCTTGCGCGTAGTCAAATACTCTCGGAAGAAAAAACTAATTGGTCTCCTGATGGAACAAAAATAGTGGGAGAATTCACTCAAGGAAACTTAAGTTACACTGATTCTTATAATGGGTTTGAAAATTTTTCAGGAAAAGAGGTTCTTATACATAATGGGAAGCCTGTTTGGACACGCTTCTACAAAGGAGGGGTACTTGACAAAACTTTAACAAAAACAGAAATTGAAGATATTTATACTTTTTTAAAAAAAGCTCTTTGTAAATTTCCTAATAGCTCCCCCCAAAATCGAGGTCCTGATAGGTATGAGAAAGGACTTTTTGAATATGAAAGTGAATGTGAAGGGACATTTGAAAAATTTAAAGGCAGAGAAGAAATTCACTGGAAAGGAAAAAAAATATACGAACTAACTTTTTATAGTTGAACTTAAATTTTAACTAATAATTCGAATTTTAACTAATAGTTCAAATTTTTGATTTTTTCAAAAAAACTAGTTCTTCTTTTTGTTTTCTAGTTAATTGCTTAATTGCGTACTCGCGCTTCATTGCACTTGACCGATCCAGTAGCTCTTCAGAATAAATCAATCTAACCGGTCGTCTTCTTGAGGTGTATTTACTAGCCACTCCTTTGTTGTGTAACTCTACTCGTTTGTTTAAATCATTTGTTTGGCCACAATAATAAGACCCGTCTCTACACTCTAAAAGATAAACAAAATACATGACAAAATAAAAAGCAAAAATCTTCTTAAAGCAGTTGCTAGAAAAATTGATTTCGGGGTTAGACATTTTTAGTAAGTTAAATTAGATTTTTTTGATAAGATAAATTCTCCTTTTCTTTTGGTAACAATTAGTTTTATTAACTTTTGAAAAGGTAAATTAGGTATGAAACGACACACAGTTGTGGGGATGGCTAGAAAACCACTCTCCCTTTACCACTTAGAACCTCACCAAAGAAAAGTAACTAACAAAAAGGCTTTTCGAATAAATGAAGGAGTAATTAGTCAAATTCAAAACGAAATTTCAAGAGAAATATTAAATAAAATTTTTATTCAAAAAGTTCCTCAAACTCAAGTAATTTCTGACCTATCAAAACAAAAAGGGGTAAGAGTAGTTGAAGCAAAAGACCTTTGTAGCCAAGCAATGGAAGAAGCGCGAGAACTTGCACTAAAATCTCCTTCAAATATTGTGAAAGGAAGTCACAGGCCAAGAGTACTCGCATTCAATTGGGAAAACCCAAAACCTCACCAAGTTAGAAGATTTGAAAGAACATTTGAAGAAGCATTTGATAAAAAATTTGACCAACATGAAAGAGGACAAAGAATACTTAGCGCATACAAAAGAGGGGAAGAAATTTCAAGAATTGCGGGCAGCGAAGGATTGTCAGTTCCAACAACCAACACTATGCTCTACAAATTACTAAAAAAACACCCTGAACTAAAAGCACAAAGAAAAACTATAAAAAAAGAGATAACTAAAGCAACAAAAAAATACTTTGCAAAACTGCCCTCACCAAAAAAACAAGCTTCTGTTAAAGTTGTTCAAAACAAAGAAAGAAAACCAAGAAAAATACAAAAAGGAACTGGGGTCAGAAATAGAAAAGCCAGAGTACTACTTGAAGAGAGAAGACATGAGAGAATAATTAGAAATTATAAAAATGGAATGGATCTAACAAATTTGGTTCCGGGTTACCGCACCACTCCTGCTAGTGCTTACCAATATGCTAGAAGAATGGCAAGAGATGATGCAAGCATTGATAGTGCACGAAAAGAAGCATTAGGGGGAAATAATCAATCCGTCTCAAACAAACCAACCAATATTTCAACTACCCCAAAACAAATGTTTGTTCCAGTTGAAAAAAATAAAATGGGGTAAACTATGAAAGCAGTATTTTCTGATATTGACGGAACCCTCTCAAAAGGATTTGTGACAGTGGACTTTATTAGATATCTTGGAGACTTAGGAAAATTAAACCAAAAAGCTTTCCTTTATCATGAAAAATTAATGCAAGACTATTCTGACAAAAAAATAAAATACATTGACCTTGTCCCAAAATGGAGTAAAGCAGTGGCTGACTGTTTTAAAGGATTTAATGAAAAAGAACTACACACTCTTGCTGATACTTTTTTTGGGAATTGGAAAAAAGAAAGAATCTATTCAAGCACAAAACCACTAATGGAACTACTAAAATCAAAAGGGTACTCAGTATTTCTAATTAGTGCGGGGTGGGAATACTTGGCTAATTTGTATGCAAAAGAAATAGGAGCTAAAGAGGTGGCTGCAATAAAAATAAAAGTGCAAAAAGGAAAATACACTAATGTTTTAGAAAATGATATTTATTTAGAAAAAGGAAAAGCAAAGGCTATAAAAAAACTAATTCGAAAATATAAAATTGATAAAAAACATACTATTGGGTTAGGAGACAGTATTCAAGACAAAGCAATCTTTGAGAATGTACATAAACCAATCGCACTAAACCCTTCTACTGAATTAAGAGAAAAAGCACTAAAAGAAAAATGGTTCATTGCCACACACGAAAATATTTTAGAAGTAATGAACAATTGTTTTAATAAAGAAAAAAGGTGAAATATTAATATGGTTCTTGGAAAAAAATTATTTCAAAGAAAAAAATCTAATACTCAATTTGCTGGACAATATCAGGACAATATGGGTTTTTATGAAGGAACAAAACTAACCGCAGTTAGAACTATTTTTAGAGCAAAAGTTCCAGCTATAGAAAAATGGAAATACTTACGAACCGATGCGGGTGCGACATTTTTCAAATTACCTAATGGGTCAAAAATTGCAATAAAACCAATTCCTCATCCACTTCATTTTAACAAAGTAGAGGTAAGAAACGGGGTTAGAGATTATTCTAAAATTCTTGAAAGAATAACTAGAAAAAAAATACGTTTTGAAACCCCTCTTGGTAGAATAATAACAAAAGATGGCAGATGGTATTATGTAACAAAAGCAATTGAGGGAAAAAATCTTGATACTTGGTTAAAACAAGCCACTAACTTAGAAGGGGTAAAACTTGCAAGCAATATTGGGTTGTATTTAGCTGACATGCACAAAAAAGGGGTAAGTCACACAAGTGTCACTCCAAACAATTGGATAATTAATGGAACAAAACCAACCCTAATTGACGCAAAATATGTAATGTTTAAAGAGGAATATCCTTGGGGTCCAAGAACTGCTCCTAGCAAGTACACTTGGGAAAATCACACTAAAGAATGTGCAGAAAGTGTGGCAAGAATCCTACCAGAAAAACTTAGACCTTTATTTTGGGACGCTTATAATAAAAAATAATTTTGCTTGCAAAACTAATAATATTTATTTAAGTGTTCTATTTTTTTTCTAAAAGATCACTTTAAATAATTCCTCCTTATATAAAACATGTTATGCTTGAAAAAGTAATAGTGGTTGTTCCTGCTTACAATGAAGAGAGAACAATAAAAAGAGTAATTAATGAACTTAAAGATTCTGTCAAAAAAGGAGTCTTGTTTGACATTATAGTAGTAGCTAATGGCTGTACTGATAGAACTGTTGATGAGGTAAAAAAAACAGGAGTACACTTGATTGTTGATCCCACTCCAAACAAAGGGAACGCTATAATTATTGGAGCAAAATGGGCGCAAAAAAATGGGGCAACTATTATGACAATGGTTGATGCTGATGTTGTAAAAATTGATTCTTGGAAACTAAAAAAATTAATCGAACCAGTTAAACAAAAAATTACAAAAATGAGTGTAGCAAAATATGGGTTTAGGACTCTTTCTACAAAATTAAAACCTTCAATAAAATACAGTGGGTTTAGAGCAATCTCAATGAGTGCACTTAAACCACTACTTGCAGGAAATAAAAACTGGGTGAAAAATATTACTACTGGTCCTTATGGAGTTGAAACTGCACTCAATTTTCACATATTTGGAAAAAAATACTTGCTTCAATCCCAACCTCTTCCAAAGAGCTCAGTTGTTCCAGTAAATTTTGTTCTAACAAGAAAACCAAGATCTGTTGGGGAAGTTGGAAGAAATGTTTTGGGAATTACTACAAATTTTATGCAAAGAGCAGAAAAAGCGATTAGGTTAAGAGAAACAAGAAAAATTGGGTTAAGACAAAGACATGTAAAATAACATTATTTGTTGGACAATATTTTTTAGCATCTTTATTTTTTAATAATTTTTTTATAGAATTTATTTTTTATAGAACTTTTTTCTTCTTTGTTGCAACAGAAGCGTCCATTATGTTTCGATCGGTGGAACATAATTTGTCTCGTAACCATCTAGCTTCATTACTAGCTTTCAAAGCGTTTTGTTGTTTTTGAAGCTCTTCAATTCTTGCCTTCTTTTTCTTTTTTGTTTCCATACATAATAAGGAGCACAAGTGCATATAAGGGGGGCAGATGAAAAACGCTTTTTTTAGATAAATTTATAGGGGGTTAATGCAGTAATATTAATTATGCCTAGCATGAGTACTCCTTTAGTGAGACCAAAAAAACCAATGACTGGAAGTTTTCCAACAAAAAGAGCCCCTATTAGTAAAGTAATGGCTGATGTTAGAAGAGACCTTTTAGCTTTACGAGTTAATCCAAGCACTAGAAAAAGTCCTACTAGAATACCAAAAGAAAGAACTCTTGAAGATAAAGTGAGAGATAGAGAAAGACATAAAGCACTTTACCAAGTTTCTTTTGGAAAAGAAGAAGTAGATAAAAAAATAGTGGAGTTTTTAAAAAAATCAAAAACCCCTTTCACTAGTTCGAACGAATTTTGCAGAGCATTTTTGGAAGCAGTTCCTAATGTGAGTCAAAGAATTATAGAAATTAGAGTAAGAGTAGGAATAGCTTCAGGAAAAATAAAAGATTTTAGAGCAAAAAACAATCCGTACAAATATAAGGAACTTAAGTGAGGTTGAATTTTTATGGTAAAATTAAGAGCGCCGGGAGTACTAAAAATTTCTGATATTAAATCAATTTCAGCAAGCTACCCTCCTCACTTACAACCAACAAGAGCAAGAGATGCAAGAATGCTTCAAAAACAATTAGGAAAAATGAAGATGCCGACCTTTGGGGCAGAAGAAAAAAGAAAATCATTAACAAAAGAGCAAAGAGCAAAAGCAAACGCACAAAACAGAAAACAATTGGTTCAACTAAAAAAAATTCCACCACTAAAACATTCATTTGACAAACCAATAATAGCTTTTTTTAAAAAAAACAGACAAGATTACAAAACAATAACTAACTTTGTAAGAGCGGTCCAAGAACAACACCCAACTTTTGGAATGGGAGCATTAATGGTGAGAACAAGAATATTAATTGAAAAAGGCTACTTGCCAGAAATAAGCAAATGGGCAAAAAAATAATTCTTTAGTAAAAAAGTTTTTTTATTAAATTATTTTTATGATAAAAAATATTGAGTCTTTAACAAGTAAAGAGCTTTCCCAACTCAAGCTAGAGCATGGATTAAGAGCATTTCTTGTAGTAGTCCACCCTTATTTTGATACTCACTCTGAAGGAGTAAATTCTAATAAAACTTTTTCTGGTTTGTTAAGATTTAGTAGACAAAAAAGACCAATAATTGTTTTTGATGCAAAGGAAGGAATTAAGCAAACTCTAAAAGATTTTGAACAAAGAAAAATGGAGTCGTCTCCAATTATTTTTGTGGAAACTGTTGCAAAAAATGATCCTACTCCAAAAGTAGGTTGGCAAAAAGTAATTAAAAGATTAGAACTTGCGGGAGCAAAAAAGATAATTGTGGGTGGGAAAATGATAGAAAAAGTAGCTCTTTGTAATATTGAAAGAGTGATTAAAGCAAAAAGAACTCTCCCACAAGGGATGCATGTTAAAGGATTAGGAAAAGATGAATATTACTCAATTGATCGAACGGTAAGAAAAGCGCTAAGAGAAAGTATGCTTAAGAAAAAAGACTTTGGATTATGTGCGGGTTGGACTGCAGCAAAACTAAAAACTAGTGGTAAATTCAAAGTTAAAACAACAAGAAGATTAACATAAAATCTTGGACAATTATTTTTTGAAAGAATTAAGTTATTTTGAAAAAGAGAGTAATTAATTATGATTCAATTAAATGTTAGAAAAAAGTTTCCAAAATTTAGGGGAACCTCTGCTTCTTTATACCCTTCAATTTTTGCACCAAAAGTAAAACGCTTAATGGGTAGGTCAAAAGTAAAAATAGTTAGATCAAAAAACGGAGTAGTACTTGCTGTTGGATTAAGGGAAGGAAAAGGTGGGTGGTACTCTTCAATTATACTTAACAAAGAAAAAGGAAACGAGTTTAATTTTGCTGCAAGAAGTAAATATTTTGTTGATGGAAAAAGCGTGTTTATGGCTAATGGGAATTCAAAATTAAATAAATTTACTAAAGCTCCTTAAAGGAAAGCTAATTTTTAACCCTGACAACTGACGAAGTACGCTTAAAGTTGCTTAAATTGGCTGTTTGAATCATTATTCTCAATAATGCCTTCAAAAGGTGGCCTAAACAGGCATACGAGACTCAACATAACGTTGATTATCCTGCGTCTCGCCTAAGGAAAATAATGGAAAAGTGAAAAAATGACCCACAATAATTTAGTAGGGGAAGTACGCTAAGTGGCTCAAAACCAAGGTGGCTCAAAGATGGCCTAAAGAGTTATGTATAAGAAAGCTCTTCTGTGGATGAAAATGTGGTTAAAAAACCAATGAGCTTATTAAGTTGAAGAGATATTAAAGTAGCAATATGGCTGATGGAAGAAATGTTTCAAAAAAGATTGGACAACCCACAAGGATCAATAGTAAGATGAGTAATGCATGGGCAAATAAAGAAAGACAAAAAGTAGGCCAAAGAAAGAAAT
>CAZJVN010000042.1:0-7570 GCA_964549775.1 uncultured archaeon
ATGGGGGATGAGGGAATTGAACCCCCGCCTGACGCTCCCAAAGCGCCGATCATACCACTAGACTAATCCCCCAGCTTCTCAAAGCTGGCATGAGAGGTCATCACTCCGTGATGCCCTTGACTAATTTAAGTTTAATTTATTAACTAAAATATTTTCGCTCACGAAAGCTTTTAATATTAGCTTTTCTACTTTTTTTCGCTCTTTTTTTCTTTCTCTTCTCTTTTTTCAATCCTTAATCGTAACTTATTTTCGACATAGAATATCCCAATTAAAATAACTGTCCAAAAGAAACTAACTGAAGAATCAATAAAGAAACCAATTCCCATAATTAAACAAACTTTTACGGCTAATCTAGACCATTCGTACCAATTCATTTTTGGTTTAATCCCTGCTAACCAAACAGCAAACACTGCCCATCCAACAATAATATTAGGTATTCCAACTAGTGTTAAAAATAAGGCTACAATAAATGCAGGGGCTAGTGAATCAATAATATCTTCGTTCAACTTCTGGGTTCTTCCGCTTATTGAAGCCCAAACAAAAAAATAAAAAACCACACAAGTGTAAAATAAACCATACCAGCCATAACCCCAAGGGTTGAATCTATCAAAACTAGTAAAGTATTGGGTAACAACATCTAAAATTATTGGATTCATATTTTATTCGCCGTATAACATTTACCATTTTTCTAACTAATTATATCTATATAATATAAGTTTTATATACTTTAAATGCTTTAGTTTTCTATTAATTTGAGTGATTTTTAGATATGGCTGATTCAGTGATTTTTACTCCAAGGTCTGGACAAAATTTTGTAAATATAATGGATTCTTCTGAACCAAAAAAGAAAGAACAAAAAATCCAAGATCTGGACGAAATCGATTTAAGAGTGAGTGATGTAAAACTTGACACGAGAGTAAGCACTGGAATTAAAGGATTTGATGAACTAATTGAAGGCGGGTTTGAGAGAGAATCAATTGTTTTAGTTGTTGGTTCTGCAGGAACAGGAAAAACTCTTTTTGGTTTACAATTCTTATACGAAGGAGCAACACAGTTTGACGAACCAGGAGTATTCATTTCTTTTGAAGAAGAAAAAGAATCACTATATAAACACTCATTAAGTTTTGGTTGGGATTTTGCAAAAATAGAGAAAGAAGAAAAATTTAAATTATTGTTTTTCAAACCACACCAAGTAACAGCAATACTTGAAGAAGGAGGAGGACAAATAAGAGATGCTCTTGCTGAAGTTAAAGCAAAAAGAGTAGTAATTGATTCAATAACTGCTTACGGATTATTATTCACTGATGAATACAAAAGAAGAGAAAAGATTTTAGAGTTCTTCACACTTTTAAGAAAATGGGGGGTAACTGCTTTAGTTATTTGCGAAGATGATCCACAAAAAATAGAAAAACAAGAAGGAAGTATTGGTTTCATTAGTGATGCAATAGTTTCACTCTACTATCAACATGATGAAGAAAAAGGAATAAGGATACACTCTTTAGAAGTACTAAAAATGCGCGGAACAAAACACACAAACAAGGTTTGTGCAATAAATTTTGAAGATGATGAAGGAATAGTAGTTTACCCTGATGTAGAAGTATTCTAAAGTATTTTTTCAAAACTAATTTTTTAATTAATGAGCTAATTCAATTGAAGAAATAAAAACGCCAGAATAATCATACATCTTTACACAAAATTGTTTAATTATCCCAAGAGTCTCTTCACTAATAGACTCTTTAACAACAAAAAGAAGTAAAGAATTGCCCTGTAAACTTGTTTTATTAATAAAAATATAAAAAAACTTGGCAATACTTTTTGGAGAATTGTGAATCGCAAGAGTATTTACTGAATCAAAAAAGATTATTACTTCTCCAGAAATATTTTTTGAAAACCTTTCAATCCCAATTTGAATATCTGTAAGATTTGCAGGGTTTTGAACAGAATATATTTTAGTTTTATCAATTTTTTGGTCATCATCTCTAGGAAAAACATCAATAATAAAAAAATCTTTTGGGATAGAGTTTTCTTCAAAAAAACGAGTATAATCCGTTGTTGAAACAAAAATTACTTTCTTTTTTTCTTCGATTAAATTTGTTATAACTGAATTAACAGAGGGTCTTAATTGTTTTTGGTTTAATAACACTAAAACACTATTCTCACTAACATTGCTTAGAGCTTCTTTTATGAAAGGAACCTTAATTGATTCATTATTTTGAGCCATCTAATTTCACTTTTTATAACTAAACTAAAGGTTTTCTCTAATAAAAACCTTTCACAATCAAGTTATTGAGTGACAATTTTTTCCATCATTAGTTTAATTAACTAGTTTTGATTTCTATTTAATATTATGAAAATAAACTCAATTAAACAAATCAATTCAATTAGAGCCCAAATAATTTCCAAGGATCAAATAACTTCCATTCGCGGGCAAACAACAATTGAATTATTGATTTTGCTTTCAATTTCAATGGTTGCCTTGTTAATAATTTTTTCACTGTATATTAATTATCTAAATTATTCATTTGATGATCAAGATTATTTTTTAGCAAAATCTAGTGTGGATAAAATAGTTTCTGCAGCAAACTTAATTTATTTTTCTGGACCAGGGTCTGAAGTTAAAATAGAAGTAGAATTTCCAAAAAACATTAATTTTTCTGAAAGTGGTTTTTTTGATTCTTATGTAATAATTGTTTTAAAAAATGGGAATAGTTTTGTCGGAAAAACTGATGTAAATATTATTGGAGAATTTAGACCAATGTCTGGAAAAAATATTTTGTATCTTGAGTATGATGGGAACACAGTTAATGTTAAAGATAATTTATTTGAATTAAACAAAAAGAATATTTCAATTTTTGGAGTGCAAGGAGAAACCCTAACCTCTTCATTTAGTATTAGAAATAATTCAGGAGATCAAATAAATTTTTATTTAGATAATAATTTTTCTCACAATTTTGTTTCTTTAGAATTAAACGATGAACAATTATTATTTACTCTTGATCCTGCAGAGGTAAAACAAATTGATCTTAATTTTGTTTTGAGTGAATATTCTCAAGGGAATTATTCCGGTTTTGTTTTAATAAAGGGGGAACTTGCGGATGTAAATTATTATGAAAGAGTTTTTGTTTCTACTGAAGTTTTACCAAAGAGTAATGAATTATTTATTTACCCAAAAGTAACAAACTTTTCTAACACTGCTGGAGAATCAGAAGTAAAAAGTTTTAATTTATGCAATAGTTCAAATTCAGAAATCACAATTATTTCTTGGAATAAAAATGGTTCTGCTAGTGATTGGTTTAGTGAACCAATAATTAATTCAGTTCAGTCAAATACTTGTGAAGATTTTTCAATTACTTTTACAATTCCTCTTGAGACTTCAATAGGATTTTATGATGCAAATATTGTTGCAAATTATGATTCAAATATTGTTTATGCAGGGGTTTTCATTGAGGTTCTAGAAGAAGAATAAGGGTGCTAGTTTTTCAAATTTTTTTGATTTATTTGTTTCAAAAAAACCTTTTTTAACTCAAAGTTTGTTATATATTCATGGTTTTTAGCGAAAATTCTAAGTTATTTTCAACTTTTGGTTTCATTAACAAAAAAGGACAAACTACTGTTGAAACCTTAATTATTCTCTCAATGGCTTTAACTATTTTAATAATTTTTTTAGGGCTTGTATTTAATCAGGTGGAGTTACAACAAACTCTTGAACAACAAAAATTAGGTTCAGTGGCTGTAAAATCTCTTGTTGAAGAAATTAATGATGCTTACTTTTTAGGGCCAGGAACAGTAAAAACAGTAACAATTTATTTTCCAGAATCAACAAATTTTAGAAAATCCTATATTTATGGGAATGATTTATTGCTTAACGTTTCAGGAACTGATTTTGCAGAATCCACAAACGCGACTGTTAAAGGGAATTGGCCAGAGTTATCAGGGTATTATACATTTAAGATAATTGTTTTCAAAGAATTTGTTTCACTAAATATTGACTCGTTATCATTTACTCCTGAAAAAATACAAGAATCTCTTTTACAAGGAACTTCAAAAGATTTGAACTTAATGATAACTAATGTTTCGTCTTCAGTTAAAAATTATTCTTTTGATGTTAGTTTTGTAGGAAATGAAAAAGCAACGGTTACTTCAGTTTATGACAATTTTACAATTTCGCTTTCACCAAATGACACAAACACAATTCCTCTCACTTTGTCTTGTTTATCAGATTCAGCAGGAGAATATGTAGGAGAGTTAAGTTTTGTTTCTGATATTAGAGTTATTTTTCCAGTAATTATTAATTGTCAATCTGCTCAAGAAAAATTAAGAATATTCCCTAACGAAGAAACAATTAATGTTTTCGAAGACGTGGCGGACTCTTATACATTTTTAGTATGTAATAATTCTTCAAATGATTTAACAGTAAATCCTGTAGTTTTAGGTGATTTAAAAGAAATAGTTTTTACTGAAAAGAATTTATTTGTTGAAAAAAATTCTTGCTCTAATTTAGAAGTTGATATTTTGGCTCAAGATAGTGGATCTTTTGAGGGAGAAATACAAATTTTTTCTTCAGGACTTACCGCACTAACAAATGTAACTGTAGATGTTAGTTAATAATTTTTATTGATGTAATTGTTTAATTAGATTTGTGATGTTATGAGTGTTTTAAAAAATAATTCTGGCCAAGTTTCTATGGAATTTATTGTCAGCGTTATAATGATTTTAATGGTTTTTTTGTTTGGACTAATGATTTTTCAAGAAAGATCCGACTTTAACACCACTCAATCAATTAGTTGGCAAGCAGAGATTGTTGCAAACAAAATTGCAAGAAATATAAATACGATTTATTTGAGTGATGAAAATACAGTGCTTTTGGATTATATTTATTGGAATAGTTCTAATAGAAGAGTGGTATCTTTTGATAGAACTGTTAGTGTTTTTCATGAATTTGGATTTATTGATGTTCCAATTTTAGCAAAAACAAATTTTGAAGTTACAGATTTTAATGGAGCAATAATTTTTGAAAAAAATAATGGAGTAGTTATTGTGAGGAATCAATAATGTTTAAGAAAATACTTTCTGGCAATATACTTTTTGATAAAACACTTTTAATTAAACAAAAGGGGCAATTCTTTTCCCCAGATTTAATTATTGCAATGTTTATTTTTGTTTTAGCAATTAGTTTCTTTTTTGTTTCTTCAGAAAATGCGTATAAACAAATTTCTTATTTTGAGGATGTAAAAAAAATTGAAGAGGTTGCACATACTACAATGAATTTCTTAGTTTACTCTCCTGGAATACCAGCAAATTGGCAATATAATGAAAATATTAATGATGTTAATTTTTTGGGTTTAGTTGATGAAAGAAACCAATTATCACAATCAAAATTAGAAAAATTTGTTGAGTTTTTTGATGTGGATTATGCTTCTGCTAAACAAAAAATTGGTTTAAGAGAATTTGATTTCAAATTAACTGTTATTGATTCTAATAGTCAAACAATTTTTTTAACAGGGGAAGAATCAACTACGCTTAAGAGTCTAGTTTATGATAGATCAATGTATTATTTGGGGAAACCTGTAATAGTAAGAGGAGTTTTTTCTTATGAAAATTAATCAAAAAGGATTGTTTCTTTCAACAGATGCTTTTGTTGGTTTGACTTTGGTTTTTGTTTTAATTTTAACTTCAATGGTTTTTCTTTCACAAGTTTCTTTCAACTCTTGGAATTCAATTGATTTAATTAATGCTGCCCGTGATGAGGGGGTAGTGCTTGAAAAAACCTTAATTTTAGAACAATCAATAAAACAAAATTCTTCAGAACATTTAGTTCAAGCATTAATTACTACTCCAGAAAGTCTTTGTTTTGAAGTAAATGTTTTTAGAAAAGAGGATCTTCTTTTACCAATAATGAATGCAATAAAACCTAATTGTGTTAAATATTATAAGGAAATTAGTTCAACGGAGCGAACAATTATTGTTAATGATAATGGGGTTGTTTTATTTTACATTGCAAGAATTGGGGTGTGGGGGGCATGATTTCTAAAAAAGGATTTTTCTTCACTTTTGCAGTAATACTTTTTGCATCAACTCTAGTTTTTTTAACTCAAGATTTTTCAGAAAAAATGGTTCTTGATGAAAAACTAATTGTTCAATCTTACAAACCTTCTGTAATCCCTTTCATAAATGATGATATTTCTTTTGATTTAAAAAGAATTCTTGATTTTGATACTACTGTTGATTTTAACAAAACAGATCTTACTGTGAACATTTCAGATTCTTTATCAAAAGAAACTGATGTTAGTGTTACTTTGAATGATTATGAATCTTTTTTGAATGATTATTATTTTTCAAGAACTCAAGGAACAAAATCTACTGACTTTTCAAATTTAGTTGATGGAGCTTATGAAGTATTGTATGGAAATTCTTTTACTTATTCTAATAATTATGATTCAGATGTTGCAAAATTTATTTCGAATGAAGAATATTTGGTTAAAGAAATTGATTTGAA
This sequence comes from uncultured archaeon, assembly GCA_964549775.1. Lineage (GTDB taxonomy): Archaea > Iainarchaeota > Iainarchaeia > Iainarchaeales > JAAZKV01 > JAAZKV01. The sequence goes on from CAZJVN010000042.1 coordinate 6,497, forward strand.
TTTATCAACTGATGAAATATTAGTTGGGTATTCTTGGATTGCAAATTATGGTGAAGATACAAATGCAATAGTTAGAATAATTTATTCTAGTGATACTAATAATTTTGAGTTTATTGAAAATTTTGATCCAACAGAACAAGCAGTTCTTGATCTTAATTTTGGGTTGCATTCTGTTGACATTAATTTTGGACTTATTGATAGTGTTGAGTCTTCTTTGATGATTGATTCAGACATTGATTCTAAGACAGATTATGATTTGGTTATGGTTTATTCGTTTGACAAGAATGAGTTACCAGTGAATTTTAATTCAACAATTGATGTTTCTATTCCAAGTATTGAATCTAGTTCTTTAATTAATTTGAAGAAATAAATTTCTTATTTTTTTAAAAAATTAATTCTCTTGTTCTTTAAATTAGTAGTTAATTAGGTATTTTTCTTTTAAAAAAAAATATTTGTGGGAGTTGTTCCCCCACAAAAAAAGAGGTTTTTAGTTACAAGTTCCTATAATATCAGCTACTCCGTTTTGTCTCATGTTAGCAATTGATCCTTTATTGAAATCAATTTTGATGTCTTCTTTAGGGTATGAGAACTTGTCTCCTTCTGAGCAACCTAGTTCTTCAATTGTGATTACTTCTGTGTCTCCTGCAGCGATGTTTGTAATTGGAGTGTCATAACAATCTTCATCGTCAGATAGACAGAATGAATTTAAGTGCATTGTGTCTGCTGTTTGGTTCTTTAGAACTAAAGTTAATGTGTTGTCAGTTAATGACCAATCTGTTATTGCCCATGGTTCTGATGATGACCAAGCTATTTTTGCTGATTGTTCGCCTGTTCCACCAAAGTTTCCCATTATTTGTAATAACAATCCTACTACTACTAGTGCGATTACTACTACAATAGCAATAATTACTAAGTATTCAATTGTTCCTTGTCCTTTAGTATTCATTTTTGATACCTCCTTTTTCAGTTTAAGCTTGATGAATTAACATTATTTTAATATATAAATCTATTTATTTTGAAGGCGTTGTAGAAATCCTATTGGATTTGGATTTTTATCCAAATTTTTATTGTTCG
>CAZJVN010000043.1:0-7434 GCA_964549775.1 uncultured archaeon
AGACCACTTTGGAAAAGTAACAAATTTACTTTTAATAGATGTTTATGATGTCACCACAGGATCTTATTATGAAGAATTAACAATTGGACGAGGATTAAGTCCTGAGGAAGCAAAAACACAAATTGCTTCAGACTTATTAAAATTCAATAGTGACCCTTCTACTGATTCATCAAGATTAATTTTGTGGTCAGGACTAATTTTAACTTTAATTATTGCTGCTTGCTTTGTTTTATATTTTAGAAATATTTACAAACGAAAAGCCCAACTTGCAATAATTTCTATGGAAGAAGAATTCAAAGAATCAATGTATGTGATAGCTTCAAGAATGGGTGAAAATAAACCAGTAGAAAATGCATTAAAAAGTGCAAAAAATTTTTTACCAAACCTAGTCATTAGTCAAAGAATTTTTGGAAAAACTGTGGAAAATATTGAACTAATGGGGCTCTCACTTGAGAACGCAATTTTTGATCCAATATATGGTTCAATGAAAAATATTCCTTCAAAAACCTTGGAAACCGCAATGAGATTATTAGTTGATTCAGTAAATTTAGGAGTGGAAGTTGCGTCAAGAACTCTAATGTCACTTTCACTACAAATGGAGAACATGGACAAAGTAAATAAATCACTAAAAGACATGGTTAGCGATGTAACCGCAACCATGACAACAATGGCAATTTTTATTGGACCAATGGTTTTAGGAATTACAGTTGCTTTACAAAAAGTAGTAATGACTACTCTTGCAAGCGTAATCTCTGACCCGACTTTTGAATCAACCGGGTCCGCAGATATTGGGGCAAATGCAGGAGGAGCAATACTAAACGTTGATGCAATATTTAAAATAAATGCAGAAACCTTCCAAACTTTCGCATCCCCATTAATGTTCTTTTTAATAATTGCAGTATATGTGATAGAGATAGTAATAATTCTGCTTTACTTCACTACAAAAATAAAAGAAGACAATAATTTATTGTTCAAAATAAATTTAGCAACAAGTTTACCCATTGCAATAATAGTCTTTGTTGTTACAGTAGTAATTTCAAACACTGCAATAACAATGATAATGGGCGGAGTCTGATAGTTGTCAAGCAATAACTATAGAGTAAACTAAATAATTAATTAAATTTGGGGAATAAATTAAATTTGTGATTTTATGAAATTCAAAAAAAAAGAATATAATAAATTATCAATTTTGTTTTTTGAAAACAATGCTCAAGCAGGAGCAGTTTTTCGTTTAATGGTTGATGCAATAATTGGATTAGTAATTATGGGATCCATTTTGTCTATTCTTAGTTATTTTGAACAACAAAAAATAGTTGTTTCCGTTAAAGAGTTTGAAAATTTTCTTAATTCTTCTGTTAACTCTCCTGATGGAAAAATAATTGAATCAGGAACACTGACTTTTGTAAAAGAAACAAGATACACTGTAACAAATTTTGAAGCGCTTACAGGACACAGGGCGGATTGTTTTAAAATTCAAGGGATTGTAGGAACGGCAAAAATAACTGATCAATCAATAGAGTTTTTACAAAACACTCAAACAAGGGTATTTGGTCAATGTAAACCCGATTCCTATGCATCAGAGTGTCCTTATTTTTGTACAATTTCTTTTGGGAGAAAATTATTAGATTAGAAATTAAAAGGAGTGAATTTTTATGAATGATAAAGGTAGTGCGTATTATGGTATTTTTGAGTTACTAATTGCTGCAATAGTGGCTTTAGTTTTGATTGGAATAGTAATATCAATGTTTTTTTAGTTGCTTAGTTTCTTTTAGCCATTATTTTTTGTATTGCTTATTATTTTGATTAAATTTGTTAATTCTCAAAATATATCAAAAACCATTTTTCATTAACCAATTACATTTAAATACTTCTTTGGTGTTTTTAGTTCAAGGTGATTTTTTTGATTAATCAAAAAGGACAAGCGTTTAGTGTTTTTGAGTTGTTAATAGCAGCTATTGTTGCCGTTGCAATTCTTTTCGTTTTGTTACCAATCGTAACAAGCATAGTTTTGCCAACAGGAGATGCTGTAACCACAATAAGTAACGCAGTTTCTTCAACAACAAACACTTCTACAGAAACTCAAACTTTTGAAATTAAAGCAAAACAAACAATACTTGCATCAGCTTTCTCTAATAAGGGAGTAGACGCATGTGCGGTTTTCTTTACTTCAAAACCATTTGATGCAGCACAAGTAGAAACAATTTCTGAAAATGATGGAACTCCTTTTGGAGATATGCAATGCAAATCATACATTGTTAACAAAACAAATAGTGGAATTAGAGCAAGAGCTACTGTTGTTTGTGAAACAAGTGTTGCTTCTTTAAAGGCAAGTTTAGAAACTTCAGGTTTAATTGAATCTATGGATGAAGATGCTGATATTGATTCATTCTGGAATGAAGACACAGACGGATCTTCAGATTACACAAAAGTTTGTGTAGTATTCATAAGAAGAGCATAAAATTAGTTTAATGAATTTTTGTCGGAATGATTTTCCGGCAAAAACTCTATTTTTTTAAAACAAGTTTTTTTTATAGGCAAGTTTTTTTATGAGCAAGTTTTTTATACTTCTAACACACTATAATTATTGTGGTTTATGTGATTGAATCAAAGTTAAAAGAATTATTTTTTGAAGAAAGAGGGGATGGAAACTTTTCTTCAGTTTACCTAATTTTAGTGTTTGCAATAGCCGCACTCGCACTTATTTTAGTAGTAAAACCACTTTACTCAAATGCCCAAAAAAGCATTCCAAAAACAACTTCTACAAGTACAAAATAAATTTAATTTGGTTTTAGAAAAACTAAGTTAAAATAATTATTTTTTTCTCAAACCTTTATCCTTATATATTTCTTTTTTCTTTTATTTTGCATGGTTTTTGATTCAATTATTCTTGGTAGTGAAAAGAGAGGACAAATGAGTGCTCCGTTTGAGTTGCTTGTTGCCGTTATAATAATGGGATTTGTTATTATTGTTGGTTCACAAATGTTAACTGCGGCAAATAATGAGGTTTGTGTAAATAATATTGACAAAGAATTATCAGAGTTTAAAAGTTTCTTAGAAGACACTTCTACTTTTAAGACTTCAAATAAGTTTAGGTTTGACAACCCTAATGATTGTTTTAATGAAAAAAATGCTGTAATTAAAATTGAAAAAGTTATAGATAATCCAAAACTCTGTTCTGCAATTTGTGGAAGAGCAGATAGTACTTGTCACGTTTTTAATTTTATTATTTCAAAATCAGGAATAGTTAAACAAAAATGTTTAAACCTAAGTCAATTCACTACTTTTATTAGAGATGGTTGTGATACTTCTTCTAATGAACTTGCAGGTTATGAAGCAATTGATCCTACAATGGTCATTCCTGTTGGGAATTATGTTTTAAGAAATGTTGCAAAAGCTGGAGAAACTTACCCAGTTATTTGTACATTTTTTGCGAGATAATTTTTTATTAATTATTTAAATTATTTTTTTGGTGAAGTAAAATGCTTGGATTCATAATGAGTAAAATGCAAATGCTAATTTTTGCTACAGGAGTAGCAGTTATTGGATTATTATTTTTAAGTTTCATTTCGGGAATTGAACTAAAAACAATTTCACAAAATACAATAATTACTGCAGAAAAAATTGTAGTGGATCGTTTATCAAGTGACAATTTATGTTCTTCAAATAGTCTAACTTTTCCAGATGTATTATATTATGGGATTGGCGGGAACACCCCGTTTTTTTATGACATAATTTTTTCAAAAGTAGATTTAGGGAATTATAATTCTTTAGTAATCTCAATTTCTGAACATGGAAAAAAAACAGTTCTTGGTTCAAGAAGCATTCCCATGAAAGCCAATATTGTTTTAGTTGATCCTGGTTTTATTTTGGGAGAAAATTCACTAAATCCATTTTATGATAAAAATCAAATAGTTCTTTACCCAAGAGCAGCATATTCAGGAAAACAAGCAGCGCCCCCAAATTCTTTTATTACACTAAAAGAAGTAATTGATGGAGAGACCACACTTTATGTAGTTCCTTGTTCTTCTCTGCTTAAAGGAACAGAAGAAACTGGATTAACAAATAACTGTACAAGTAATTTGCTTCTTGTTGGGTGTCATAAATTAAAATTAAATAATCCTACAAGTAATGATCTAGTTCAGGATTGTTTTAGTCTAGCAATAACTACAGAAACAGGTTCGCTTGTTAGAAATATTAATTGGGAAAAATGTAAAAGTTTATTTCCTGGAATTGAAGGGGCATAATAAATTAATTGAAGGAATTGTTTATGAAATTTAATAAGCTTAAAAAATCTTTTTCAAGTAAAGGATTTATTGGACCAATTGGGGATGATTTACCTGCCCTAATTCCAATAGTTGTTTCTTTATTATTATTTTTCACTATTTTTTCAGTTACTCTTAATGCATATAATACAAAAAATACTGAAATAAATAAACAAACCTTAATGATTTCAGCCTCAAGAGAGATAAAAGGGGATTCAATAATTTTAGGAATTGAACAATTTAATGAAAGATGTGAAAAAGTAAATTTGAAGTATTACCCTTACAGTTTTATTGCAATGATTTATCCAACTAGTGGATCATATGGGGAAGAAAATCCGCTAGATAAAGTTATTGAAGATTTTATTAAAGTGAGATTTGATTCTACACAGAACGTTGACAAAACAAGTATTACTGACACTCCTGTTTTAAAGGATGAAAGTGGAGAACCATTTGTTTGTGGATACAGAAGAAGATTAGGAAACGATTTTTCAAAAAACACAAGAGCTTATTTTCTTAGATATTATCCAATAGCAATCCAAACAAAAATGACGCTTGGTTCTTACGGAGAGTATTATGTAACAATTCCTGGAGTAATGGCAATGGTGGTGTGGGAATGAAAAAAAAATTATACTCTAATAAAAATTCTTCAATTAATTCTCGTGGACAAGCAGCACTAATGGATTCAATATTTTTCATGGCAATAGTTTCAGCGATTTGTACTACCTTGTTTTTTTTTACTGCAAATTATGGAAACCAGTTAGATAAGCAAGTTGCTTCTTTTTATTCAACAGATTTTGCTGCAGACACTCTAAAAGTTGTTTCATATGTTAGTGTACTTAGAGATGGGTTGAGTGTTTATGGAGATCCTGATATTGGTTATGTAAACCCAGAACTAGATTACCTTTTAGCTATGATGAAAGAAGATTATGCTGATAAAAAAGAATTTAGTTGTGAGACAAGAAAATCAATTGCCTCAACTTTTGATGCAGTACTAAAACCTTTTAGTGATTCGCTTGATTATGCATTTTATTTTGTAAACCGTCAACAAAATAATTTTTTATTCATGATGCTGGCAGTTCATGAATGTGATCCTTCAAACATAGAAGGGTGTAGATGTTTTGGAAATTACTCGGACCCTACTTGTAGCGGGCGGGCAAATGATAGACCAGAAATAAAACTCAATTATTATTACTGTACTCCCCAAAATAATAATATTTTAAAAGACAAAGTATTCCCTTACGCTGGGAAAGTTGATACAGTTATAGGTAAATTAGCTTTTAGTGATTCAAATCCAAACGTTACCACTCCTGTTGTTTTTGATGTAGAATTAGCTATGTGGATTTCAAAAAGCATTACTTCTCTAAAAGATATTTCTGTTCAGGGAAATGATTTTAATTGTGCTTTAATTGATTTTGATAGATCTTGCAGAACAAGTTAATAAATTATTTTTTTAATTTAAAATTTAGTCTTTGTTCCACATTTTGGGCAAATAGCTTGGCCATCAACAATCCCTTTAGCACAAGATTTACAATAAGCAAAACCACATTGTGGGCAATAAATTATTTTTTGAGTTTGTTGCTTACAATTTGGACACATTTCTGAATCTTTATTTCCAACAATATCTTCAATAGTGTCTTTTTCTTCAATTTCTTCTAAATCATTTTTTGTAATATCACTATTTGATAATTCTGAATCGAGTCCCAGATCAAATTCATCTTTTGTTTCCTTTTTAGTTTTTGGATTGTCATCAAAAAGGTCTTTTATATTTTCTTTACCCATTTCTTCAAGTTCATTAGTTGCATTTTCTTGTGGAACAATATTTTGATTTAAATTTCGTTGTCTTGATTTGGGTGTTCCTTGAGCAATTGATAATTTATCAGTTTGATTCATTTTTTGTTCCATTGATAATCCAGAATCATTATTTGATTCATTTCTATTTCTTCCTCTTCTAGTAGAATAAGATTGTCCGACATTTTGTGCTCCTGGGTAATTTATTGGATTATTTTTTATTTGTGTAAACAAATTTTCTGCGATTTGTTCAGTTTCTTTCTTGTTAGGCATTCTATTATTTTGTTTTTTAAATTTTTCAATTTCTTCAAGAGCTAATCTTTTTTCACTATCTTCTTTCTCAAACCTTTGAATATCTTTTTTATTTCTTTCATCAATACTTAAATCTTCATAATCCATTGTTGGGATTCTTTCTAAATCTGATTTCTCTTTTTCATTGTTTTTATCAAAACTTTCCGCTTGACCATAATTTTGATTAAATCCGGGTTCATAATTATCGGCCCCATTGTCATTTACTTGTTGATTTGAATAATAATTTTGTTCCGGGGTTTGCTCTTGGTTTTGTTCTCCTTTTCTATAAAATCTTCTAAGTCTTCTTGGAACATCAGAACCCATAGTAATCATCCTTGTTTTTTGTTACCCTTGATTTATTCAAATTCAAACATTTCTTCCAAATCGTCTTCTTCTTTTACTTTCTTTTCTTGTTTTTTTTCAAAAAGCTTTTCTGATGATTTTATTTGTTTTGCAGAATTTCGTAATTTTTCTAATGCCTCAAGTTTTTCTTTTTCTGCATTATCTTTTTTTGAATCCTTAATTATCTTTCTTAAATCACCAACTAAATTAGTGTTTTTTTCTTTAAAAAGTTGTTCTTTTATGTTTTTTTCATCAACTAATTGTATATTGTCTTTTTGCTCATTAATATTATCCTCTTCATTATTTTCTTTATTTATTTCTTCCTTAGTAAGTACTTTGTTTGGTAAAATTACTTTTATTTTCTTTTTTTCGACAAGTTTAACATAATCCTCTTCTTTTAGTATTTTTCTTTTAATTAAAAGTAAGGTTGAACTTAAAGTAAATAAAATTATTGGCAAGATATAAAAATAATTTTCATCAAATTGAATTGCAGCCACTAGTCCTGGAATAAATAACAAGGTTCCTAATAGTAATCCAAAAATTAGTTTTTTTTGTAAAGAATATTCTTGCGAACTTGGTAGCCCTAATCTTAGTAAAAAATATCCTAAAGAAAAACTTCCCAAAAAATGGATACTATAAATCAATTCTTGCATCAACTATCTCTATTTTTTCCCATATTTATAAGTATTTGTTTGGTGGGCGTTGTAGAAATCCTATTGGATTTGGATTTTTATCCAAATTTTTATTGTTC
>CAZJVN010000044.1:0-4639 GCA_964549775.1 uncultured archaeon
TCCCTTAATTGCATAATAATAATATGTTTCTACATTTGTTCCTGTCTTGTTATTTACTTTTATTGTTGCAGTCAAGTGATTATCTTCTACTACAATATCAATATCTTCTACTCCAATGTATCCTGTTGGAACACTTTCTGTGTAAGAATTTAATTCGTCTTCTACTTCAAGAGTGGATTCATAAATTGCGTCAACCGGACAACCAACTCCTTGGTTGATTGATAGGAAGTCTTCAAGTCTTGCAAGTCTTTTTATCATACTAATAGTTGTTTGGGTAGCATCACAATAAACATAATCACTATTTTCATATCCGCAAGTGTCATACTCTATCTCGTCCCAATCCCAATTTTGTTTTACTTTTTGTAAATCAGCTTTTCCATTACTTCCTGTTAGTACTTCGTTTGTGCAAGAATTTTATTTCTTTAAGTAAGCTTCTTCATCGCTAGGTTCTCCACTAATAACTCTGATATGATATTTTTGTGAATAAGTTCCATTACTTACCCCTGTACAATTACCATCTTCGTTAGTGTCTCCGATCCAGTAATCTCCAAAGGTTGCAGTTTTACACCAAACATCATAATCAGTATCAACACTGCTAGTTGTAGAACTTGTTTCTACTCCTGGTAAAGAACCGTGAATGTGTTTGTTTGCATTAATTGTTAAAGTTCCATACCTTGGTTTTGCGTCATTAATTCCAGTGTTAGTGAATTTCATTCCTACATCTTCTGTCTCTCCGTAACTTGCATCAGTAAAGTCCCAAGCAGCACTCACTCCTTCAAGAGTGAATCCTAGCGCACCCGCGTCGGACGGAATACTTTTTTCTTCAGTAGCCGTTCCAGCAGGATTAGTAACACTAATACTATCTCCTTGTAAGAAAATAACAAAATCAGTCATATTTGCAACTTGGTAATGTTCATCACATTGATACAAACCATCTTTAGCAGCAATATATCCAATAATTCCACCAATAATTGCACCAGCAAGAGAACCAATACCACTACCCCACTTTACTCCTCCGCTACCACTACTTGTAGTAGTTTCAGCAAAGCTAGCAGACTTGTACTCACTTTCAATTAAACTCTTAGAAACATCATAACCAAAATCAACACCACTCTTGAAACTATTAATTTCAGATAAATAATTTGGTAATAAAAAACCTGTTGACATTAAAGGTAAAGATGAAAACAAAGTTGAAGAAGGATTGATTTCAATTTCTGGTGCGCTTGATGTTATTTGACTGCTATACCCAAATCGAGGCATGTTTAATGCTTGAACAGGTGCCCAACTTTTTATTGTATAACCCCAACTTTTGTTTCCTGTTTTATTAGTAGTTGCTGAAACAACAGCTGCGCCAGCACTTGTTGCATAACTCGTTGGTTGACCTTCATAAACAAAATTTTGTCCAGTGTTAGCTATTTGAACAACATTTCTTGAGCTTATTGTACTTCCATTAGCACCAGTAGTTGATGTTAATCTAAGATTTAAATTTTCACCACTTGCAGTTCTTGCTGTAGTAGTTCTAACAGTTGTTTTTGTTCCATCTGAATTATAAGTATAATTTGCAGTAGCCCCACTTGCAGTTGTAACTGAAATTAATTGTCCGTCACTATTGTATGTTGAACTTCCTGAAGAATTAGAATAAGTAGTTGTCCCATTTTTACTTACTGATTTTAAAGTTTGACTATTACTTGAAGAGGTATAACTCACTCCATTGTTATTTGAAGTTGATGTAATACTTCCATTTGTAACAGTTTTTGTTGAACCTGTTTGAGTAACAGTTACTCCAGTGTGTGAGTTAGAAGTGGTTGTTGTATTTCCAGATATAGTTTGTGTTAGGGTTCCAGCAGTAATAGTTGTTGCATTTCTAGATGTGGTTTGTGTAAAATTCCCTGATGTAACAGTTGTTCCATTTGCTGTGATAGTTTTTGAGCTTACTAGAGTAATTTTTCCATTAACTAAGCTATTTTGTGTAATTGTTCTTCCAGTATTATTAACTTCAAGTATACTTAAAGTAGCATTATCTGTAACTGAATATGAATGACCATCTCCTGTTGTATTCACTTGATAAGTTTTACCACCACTTTGAATAGCTGTTGTTCCACTTTTAGATAAATCAACTCCACTATTTTCTACAACTCGTGATAAATCTGAACCAGTTGCACTTAATTCATTGCCCACAGAAGTTAATTCAGTATTTGCTTGACTCAATGGAGCCACACTGTTTTCTGTTGAAGCAACAGAATTTTTAAATTCCTCAACTTGAGTATTAGCATTACCCGCTGTTGTAGCAACACTAGTTGTAGTTGTACCAATATCAGTAGTTGCTGCTGCGTCTGCGTTAGATATATTTCCTGCAGTTGTTTCTGCTTGTTCTTGTTGTGTTTCACTTAAATTTTCAGTTGTTGGTTTTTCTTTTGGATTAAAGTTTTGTCCTATCATGTTTCCTAGTGTTGCTCCTAGCATTGCGGTTGTCATTACTGTTAACCAATCTGATCCTTTCAAACTGTTTACTGATTTTCTTCCCCAAATGCATTCGTTTGCTTTTACTCGTACGTCTTGAGTTAGCATGCTGTTTGTTAAAAGAATTATGTCTTCGCTTCCGTCTCCAACTATCATTAAATCGTATTTACTTAGTTGGAAGTATTTGTCTTCGTCTTCTCTAAATGTTACTGGTACCTCTCCGATGTAAGTGAATGATGATTTTCCTTTCACTCTTGCGTGAACCGTTACTCCATAAGTTCCTGGAATGCTTGGAGAGTATGCATCAATTGTCTCTGAATCTCCTTGTAGAGTAAATGTTCTTTTTGATAAACTTATTTTTCCTTCTGCTCCACCAGAACAACCCGCATCGTTTCTACATAGGTATACTTCTATTTTTTGTCCTAAACAACCTGAAGCGTCTACACTCACTGTTGTTGTTTCTTCAAATCCAACAGGAGCAGTGCTTGAACTAATGCTCATACATTCTTGTAAGTTTAAAACGTTTACAGAAAAGTTTAATGCTCCTGGAGTGGTTTTAATATTTTTTCCTTGGAATTTTCCTTCAATAACAATACTTAGAGTTTCTTTACTTCCTATCGCTTCTTGTGAAGGGGTGTAAGTTACTTTTCCAATTAGTGTTTCTCCGCCCTTTACTTTGTCATAAGTTTTTCTTTTCATTCCGTCAAGAGCAGTTCTTCCAGAGTTTCCACTAGTTGGACTAATTATTGAAATTTCTGCACTTCCTTTTAGTTCTCCACTAAAAGTAGTGTAAAGAGAATCAATATCAACATCTTCACTATCAGCTGTGCAAGCGTTTAGTATTTCAAAATCAAAACTAACTTGTCCAAGTTGAGTGGTTTTTGTTTGAGTAGCATTATTTATTATTAAACAACTCGATTCTGTTTTTGCTTCCGAAGAAACATTAATTGTTAGGGGTAATACTTTGTCATAAATTACTCCAAGCCCAATTATTTGGAAAGTTACAATAACCTCTCCCTCCAAGTTTATTGGTTCTAAAAAATCATCTTGTGTTATTGAATTAACTAATCTTACTTTGATTAAATCAACATCTACTATTTCTCCTTCTGGAATAATTGTTCCAATTAATTCTTCAGAAGCGGCTTGCATTGCTGACTCATTAATTACTCCGTCAAAAGAAGTATCATATTTTATGTTAATTATTTTTAGGTCGTGAGTGATTTGGTTTCCTATAGAAATTTCTTTTGTATCCTCTCTTTTACTAATAGTGTTTAGAGAGATTGCTGTTGTTGAAGGATTGAATGCTACCACGTCTTCAGAAACAGTTGTAGATAACCTGGTTCTTGCAAATCCTTCTTTTGTTATTTCAATAATTACTTTTGTTTTTGAAAAGTGTGCTCCTGAATTTACTTGAGTTTTTCCAACTCTAGTAGTTTCTCCTTGATCAACTAAGTATTCATCAAACCCTGGTTCTTTTGCGTAAACTTTTACAGTGGCTTTATTTATTGGTTCACCAAGAGAATCATAAACTTCTATAACAAGAGGGGTGTTTGCAAGCGCTGGAACAAAAGTTGGTTTAACACTCACTTGCATTTGTTTTTCACTAGGAACGTTAAATGTTGATTCTTTAGTGTAAATAATTACTCCATCACTCTTTAGTTCTAATTTTATCGCACTCGCTCCAACTTCGTTTCCTTCAATAGTAAATTCAAAATCAATAGCAGTGTTTTTGTTAAAAGAGTTCACTTCAAAGTTACTTAGTTTTGTAAAAGCACTCCCTCCCTTTTCTTGCCCATTGTCTTTTATGTTGTAGGATAAAATCTTTATTGGGTTTCCTTCATCATTAATTAATTCTAAATTCAAATACATTTTTTTCAGTTCTGTTCCATAATCAGTGTCAGAATTGTTTACTAATTGGTATTTGTAAGTGTAACTTTCTGCTTGAGTTATTTCATAAGGTGCATTAACATACAAATCGTCCCTGTTCCAATAAAGTGATTCGTTTGTTATACAAAACTCTTCTTCACAAGTAGCTTCCTCTCCAACAAAATATGTGTTTGATGATTTTACAGAATCATACAACTCGTTTCCAGTGTTTGTGGTTGTTGGATCTTTTGTTCCGTCAAAATTTGCTCGGTAAAAGAATTGTAACTCTTGATTTGCAGGAGTAGTTCTTTTC
>CAZJVN010000044.1:4671-7247 GCA_964549775.1 uncultured archaeon
ATCAGTTAAATTATCATTATCATAACTGTAACCTTTTTCTGGATCATAACTTGTCCCTTTAGTTACTCTCTTTACCATTGCTCCCTCAACTTTATCTATCTCCATGTAATCATTTTCGAGTAACTTTTCTTTTCCCACTCTAAAGTGGACTAAAACATCATCATATTCTTTATCAGCTTCTAGAATTATTTTTGCATAATACTTTTTTCCAGCCTGCATTGTTCTTGTAATAACATCATTTTCATTGTAAATATTGTCCACAAAAATTTGTGGTTTTGATATTTGTGCTTTCATCACAATGTTGAAAGTGTAGGTTTTGTTTGGGTAAAGCATTCTTGGTTCTGTGATATAATTTTCATAACCGTCAGCTTGTAATGCTAAATAAACTAATTGTCCAGCTTTAATACTTCTTTGTATTACTCCTTGTTCAATTGACAAAAGTCCACTAAGGTCTCTATTGTCGCTTGTTAGTAGTACTCTTCCTGTTCCATCAATTTTTTCTCCACCCTCATTTGTTAAATTTATTTTAATTGTAGCTTGTCCGATATTCATGTTTATTGTGAAATCATTTTCTTTATCAACAAGAATTGTTTTTGGATCACTAGAACCATAAAAAGGATATTTCATTGCGTAAGCGTATACTGCTCCGTCAACTTTTCCTGCTAAAAAAGTTACATATCCGTTTAAGTCACTCATTGCCCAATTGTTTCTTTGATTTAATTCAACAATTGCATCATCTTTTTGGTACTTTAACATTATTTTTGCATTACTTACTGCTTCTCCGTCTTGATCAATTACTCTTACAGTAGTTTTTCCAGCATTTGCAATAGTAATTTTTTCTAACTTTAATGTAATATTAACATCAGAACTTACTTGGTTAACGTCAATTGTTTTTGCGTAATACCCACCATTTAAGTCTCCTAATTTTTTTGCAGTTACTTGATAATTATCAACATCAGTTATTGCAAATTGTACTTCTCCATCACTTTCTGTTGTTTGTTCTCCTAAAAGTATTCCTCTAGAATTTTTTAGTGAAATGAGAGCTTCATTAATTGGATTATTTGTTGCTTCGTTTATTACTTTTACATTAATTCTCGCTCTTACCTCTCTTGTTACTTCAACAGTGATTTCTTTTTTTGTTTCTACTTGTACACTATTCATTACTTTTGTAGCGTATTTATTTGTTGGATCATTAACAGCAACAGTGTAAACTCCAGGAACAACGTTAATAGTTGCTTCAGAAGCGGAAAGTGTTTTTCCACTGTAAAGCGCTTCTCCACTCACATTAATTGTAAAACTAACATCACTAATTAGTGATCCTTTTGGGTCTCTCACTTTTATTTTTAGTTCTGTTTTTGGGGGTTCGTATTTTGTTAGAACCATGTCATAACTTGTTGAATTAATAATGTAAGTTCTTTTTTCATAATCAGGAGTGTTTGTTGTTGCATTTAATTTAATACAATCAAATGGTTCAGTAACTTGTATCACTCCGTTTTCAGTAACTCCTTTTGTAGGGTTAGGATTCACTGCTTTATTTTCGCACCAAAAAATTATTTCAATTGGTTTAGTAATAGTCATTCCTGAATAATCTTTTAGAGTAATATTTCTTTTTACTGGAGAGAAATTAATTTTTTCTTCTAAAATAATTTTTTGTTTCTTTTCAATTTCATCAATCAAAAAAGTTCCATTATAAGTTCCTTTACTTAGATTAACATCAACTTCTATTTCTTGTCCGTACTTTAGGTTTTCTAAAAGAACTATTCCGTCAGAATCAGTTCGGTAAGTTTCGTTTGAAAGAGTTTTGTCCCCTTGAATTATTTTTAAACTAACTACTGAATCAACTATTTTTGTTTTTCCATCTGGTGCAAAAAAACTTATTTCAGTAGTGTAATTAGCATTACTTTGTGCGAATAAAATAAATGCTCCAAATAATAGTAGGAAAAGAATTAGTATTAAGAATAAAACAAAACTTGGAACGATTGCATCAATTTTGTCAATTATTCCATAAACTGGCAGGTGTTCGTTTGCTTTGTCCCAAAAAGCATACCACTTTTCTTCACCCTTGTAGTATAAATCTTTTAGTTTTTCAAACATGCAAAAACACTTCTTTTCTTATATAGATAGTGGCTTTTTAGATTATTTAATTCTTTTTAATTAAATAATTTCCCTAAAAATATACTTTAAAAAATTTTTATAATTATTAATTTTTATTTTTGTTAATTATTTTGCGATGCATGAATTTTCTTTTGAAGCAATACTTCCTTCAAGTGTAGACATTACTGTTCCTGAATTCCAGAAGTACTCTCCGCCAACTACACAAATTTCTTCACTAGCCACTTTGTCTATAACATCTTTAATACTTCCAATTCCTTCTGTGCTTTGTACAATTATTGTTGACCCTGTCCCAAATGGTGTTTCAAGTTGCGCAGTTTCGTTTTGTGCTGTAATCATTATTCTTGAAGCTGATGCTTGTGGTACATACATTGTTCCGTATAAGTTTACAGTTCCTGCGTGTGTTGCATTATTCCATCTTAATCCGTAACCTTGTCCTGTTGTTTCTGATTTTTCGTCTCCTG
>CAZJVN010000045.1:0-7245 GCA_964549775.1 uncultured archaeon
ATCAATAGTTGATTCTTCAGCTTCATTTTCGCTAGATTCATCAATATTTTCATCATTTTCAGCCATTTTTGCATTAATTTCATTATTTTCACTCATAAAAAAAGCCCCACTAACCCAACTAAATTAGTAAATACTATCTAAAACGGATAAAATATAAATGCATTGTTTATTAAAAAAATGAAGCTAATTTTTACTTATTTCTCTAAATCACCACTAATTTTTTAACAAAAATTAGTTAAAGTGACAAAAAAACAGCATTATCCAACAATAGAAGCAAACATTAGAGTAATACTTGCAAGAACCATTATTATGATTAACAACATTTGTTGAATATCAAGTTTATTTAAGTTAACAAAAAACAAAAACATCGAGAAAAGTAATAAAAATGCTCCAAGCGCTATTAAAATATAAGAAAAAAGCATTGTTTTTTTTCTAAACTTATGCACTTTTAGTTGTTCAACATCAAGTTCTACTTGAGAAATTTTTTCATTAATAGAATCAAGAGCAATTTTTACCATCCCTACACTTTTTTGGGAAGTTCCAATTGTTTGATTAACTCTTTCTTCAAAAACTTTTGTTTTATCTAAAACATCCTCTTCAACTTTTCCAAGTTGAGACATAGCCACTTGTTTTACTCTCTCTTTTTCAGAATTTTCAATTTTTTTTAACTCGTCATGAATCAAATCTTCAAAATCTGATTTGTTTTTTACAAACTCATCCCTAACCATTAAACCAATTTCTTTTTTTAGTAAAGTAAAAGTATCAGCTTCGGCAATCAAAAGCAATTTCTTTGCTTGTTCATCATTAACTCCAAGATCTTTCAAAGTATCAATAATTTTTTCTCTAGGTTGCCCTTCCTGAACCATTCTTTGAATAACTTGAATTATAGAATCATTATTCATCAAAATCAACCAAACCAAAAATAACTAATCAAAACCAATAATTAAAAACTAATTTTCCTCAATTTCAATTTCTTGAGAAAGTTTTTGCTCAAGCGAACCCACTCTTAAAAGAAAAGACATCCTTGTCTTTCCAGAGTTAATAGGGGTTAAAGTTGAATATAAGTTTTTGCACTCATTAACTTTTAGAGAAATGGATCTGGTATCAAGCGCTTCATCAAAATAATTACTTTCAACAATTTCAAGCCAAGAAACTTCAAACAAATCATTACTTGAAACATTACAAAGTTTTACAATAACATCATATTTAGTTCCAACAACCATTTTTGAAGAAAGAATTACCTCTGCTTTCACTGGTCTTAGAGTAGATTCTTCAATTTCAAAAAATAATTTAATTGGTCTATTAAATGGAGACTCTACAAACACTTCATAAAAATTTGAATCAGTTAAGGGAAACTTCACAACAGTTTGATAACTTTCTCCAGAAAACAAAACATTATTCTGTGATTTTAATGGAACAGAGACTTTATCCCCATTAGAAAAAATAACTACTACAGGATCTTTAACAACATGATTAGAAGCATTTTTTACTGAAATATTTAAAACCAAATTTTCTCCTGAAACAGAAATCGCAGATTGTGTAACTTCAAGAGATTGAGAAAAAAAGTAAAAGAAAACAAAAACAAGTATAACAATACAAAAAATAGCTACAAAAAAAGGGTAAATTATTTTTCTTCTTGAAACAAAATCAAATCTCGAGTTCATAGAAAAGTAACAAGTAAGGGGGTATTAATATATTACTGAACACAAAAAAAATCTCACATTTTGTCTAATTCAATAAAATCATCAAAAAACTGAGTTAACTTTGGTAAAAGCACTTTATTGCTTGACAAAAAGAATCCAGGAACAGAATACTTATGTAAAAGTTTAGTTAAAGAATAAACAAATTTAAACAAAACTTGATCTTCATGATAAAGAGACAAAACATCAACTGAATCAAAAATAAAAAACAAATCATTCTCTTTAGATTTTTGTTTTTCAAAAAGTTTTAATAATTTTATTTGTAATTGAGTCAAATTTCTCAGAGAATCAATAAAAAAAATATTTTCAGTTTCAGTAACTTTTGAGATGTTTTTTGAAACAGTATCAATTATAAAAACACTTTTTGGATCAACTTTATTCTCCAGAAATATTTTTAATATTTGTTTGTAGTTGGTGGAGGTTAAAACAAGAATTGGAATTTTCTTTTCATAAAACGCAAATTTAATTAAACCGATTAAGAGATCTTGATTATTTGAAGAATCACAACTAATAATGCTTTGAGATTTTCCAACAACACTAATTTGTTTTGCAAGTTCATCAAATATTTTTTTTTCTTTAGATAAGTAAAAATTTAGTTGATCAAATTTTTCTTCTTCTTTTTTAACTACATTATCAATAACAGGAGTCTTACTTTTTTCAAGCAACTCTTTTAACTTATCAAAACTAGTTCCAACCATTCAAAACTAATGAATAAAGCTGTATTAAAGAATTACTTTTTAGAAATAAAAAAACAAATCCTCTAATTTTGAATAATTACAACTCTTGCAGAAGACAAGTTATTAAATAAGAAAGAACTAATTATTGAAAGCTAGAAAGGGTTATTTATGGCAGAAAACGAACTAAATGTAGACACAAATACTTATTTTAAACAACTAAAAAACCAAATGAATTCAAAACAAACTACTTCTGAAAAAGACTCAACAAATAATAAAAATCCCCAAATTGAAGCAAAAGCTTATGAAGAAAAAGAAGAAATCCTAAAAAAAATTGAACGAACAAAAGAACTTCCTGCAGAGAAACAATTATTAGAAATCGAAGCGCCAAAGAATGGCAAAAGTTCTCTTGATAAATTAAAAGAAATAACTGAAAAAAAACAAATAAAAGAAACTACAACCAAAACTGAAACAAAAAAAGAACAATTCACAACCCAAAATTCACAAAACCAAATAATTCAAGAAGATAAATCAAGTTTACAAGAAAATTTTGGAGAACAAAAATTAGTTATGGATGGAAAAGAAAAAATAACCCCACCAATTGAAGAAAACCAAAAATCAAATCCATTTTTTGAAGCAAGAAAAACTGATGGAGAGGATTTGAAATGGTTAAAGCGAGAAATTATTGAAGAACCAATAGACAAAGATTTTATTTCAATGGAAAAAGAAACTGCAAGATGGCCTAAAAAAAATAAAGACACAAATTCTAGTGAAGAGAGTATTGAAGAATTAAATAAAAAAGAAGAACTTGAAAAAAAAGAAATTTTGGACAAAAAAAATAAGGTCCAAGAAGATAATTTGGACGAACCAAAAGAAGTTGAAGAATTTATTATAACTGACAATTTAAACGAAAAAATAAGTGCTAAAAAAGAACATTACAAAACCCCAATTGATGAAGCATTCGAGTTACTTGAAGCTTACAAAAAAGTTGATATGGAAGAACTTGCAAAATACATAAAACTAGATTATCCTGCTGTAGAAAAAATTGCTAAAACTTTTGAAGAAGAAGGGATTGTAGAAATTGAGTACCCTACAAGTTTAAATAAAAAACCAATTTTGATTTTAAAAAATAGTGTTGCTCCAAGATTAACAAAAAAACCAGAAGGAAAATTAATTGAAGAATACAATTTACTCGTTGACAAAGTCCCTGCCACAATTTCAATAATTTTATCAAGAGAAGAAAATAGAAGAGTTTATTGCGTTGAAATTGCTTCAATAGGAACTTACACTAAAAAATATTTGGATTACATAAAAACTGAAATCGCTGAATCAATGCCTATTGAACTAGATGAAATACTTGACCCAAAAAAAGCACAAAAATTGAAAGAAAGATTTTTTGAAGAATCAAGAAAAAAACTTTCACAACACTTCCAAAACCTAGAAACTGAAACCCTTGACATGCTTAGTGGAGTAATTTTGCATGAAATGTATGGACTTGGAGAGATAGAAATACTAATTGGGGACGAGATGCTTGAAGAAATAGCAATTAATTCTGCAAAAACCCCTATCACTGTTTATCATAGAATTTATGGTTGGCTAAAAACAAACATGCTTCCAGGAAACGAAGAAGAGATAATGAATTATTCTTCACAAATTGGAAGAAAAATTGGAAGAGAAATAACTAACCTTAACCCAATCCTTGATGCACACTTGCTTTCAGGAGACAGAGTTAATGCAACACTTTCACCAATCTCTTCGGAAGGAAACACTATCACGATTAGACGATTTGCAAGAAAACCTTGGACAATAATTAATTTTATTGGTAAAGCACACACAATGAATTCAGAAATGGCTGCAATGCTTTGGCTTGCAATGCAATACGAATTAAACATACTAATTGCAGGAGGAACAGCAAGTGGAAAAACAAGTGCACTAAATTCTATGCTAGCACTAGTACCAACTTACCACAGAATAATTTCTATTGAAGATGTTAGAGAAATAATTTTACCAAAATACCTTGAATGGAACTGGATACCAATGGTTACACGATCTCCTAACCCAGAAGGACTAGGAGAGGTAACAATGCTTGACTTAATGATAACTTCACTAAGAATGAGACCTGACCGTATAATTGTGGGAGAAATTAGAAGAAAAAAAGAAGCAGAAGTACTAATGGAAGCAATCGAAACAGGACACAGTATTTACTCAACAATCCACGCAAACTCAAGTTATCAAGTGTTAAGAAGACTAGCAGAACCACCAATAAATATTCCATTAATGCAAATAGAATTAATCGATTTAATTGTTGTACAATATCGTGACAGAAAAACAAACAAAAGAAGAACTTATGAAATTGCAGAAATAGAAAAAACAAGTACTGGACAAGGACTACAAGTTAACACATTATACAAGTGGGTTCCAAGAACGGATAGTTGGGAAAAACTAAACAAACCAACAAAACTAATCACTCTCCTAAACGTACACACAGGAATGACTGAAGATGATATTAATAGAGAAATTAGTGAAAGAAAAAATATTCTTGAGTGGTTAAAAGAAATTAATTTAACAGAACTAAACGACATAGGGTATGTAATCAAAATGTTTTATTCCTACCCTGACACAATAAAAAAACTTGCAAAAAACAAAACAAGTGCTGAAGAAATAAGAAAAATGATGAGCGGAGAAAGAAATATTAATTAAAAATGTTAATCAAAAATTAAAGTAATAAAAAATTGTTAAATTAAAAAAATGAGATATTGATTCAAAAATGAATAAAAATCAAAAATAATAAAAATTAAATTGAAAAATTAGTTTTATAAAAAAAAATAAAGGTATTTTGATGGATAAAAAAAACCCAGTAATGATGCTGTTTCCCTTAGAACGAGCAGTAATGCTTCCAGAAGGATTAATGAAAATAGGAAGATTTTTATCAAAAATATTTTTTGAAATAAAATATGATTTACAAAAAGCTGATATTAAAGTTTCTGCAGAAGTTTACTGTCTAGCTGCTTTCTTATCCGCAATGATTTATGGGTTTTTGTTTTTATTTGTAGGAATGGCTTTTGGGGTGATAATTACTAGATCATTAAATTCAACAACACTAACCATCATGTTAATTTGTTCAATAATGTCTTTTTTGTTATCACTATTGTTCCATTTATTCTATCCAAAACTTGCTTCAAGACAAATTGCTGGACTTGTTGAACAAGATTTATTGTTTGCCTTAAGAACAATGCTTATTCAAATAAGTTCAGGAATAAGTTTATTTGACACTATAAGATCTATTTCAAAATCAAATTATGGACAAGTTTCAAAAGAATTCGAAATTGTAGTAAAAGATATTAATTCAGGAATGAGCGAAACTGAAGCTCTTGAAAAACTTGCTTTTAAAACAAAATCTGAAATATTAAAGAAAACCATTTGGCAAGTAATAACTACTCTAAAAAGTGGAGGTTCACTTACAAATGCATTAAATTCCCAAGTAGAGTCGCTTGTAGATCAACAAAAAGAATCAATAAAACGTTACTCTGCAGAACTAAACCTCTGGACTCTTGTTTACTTAATCATTGCAGCAGCACTTCCTTCGCTAGGAGTAACATTTTTAGTAATCGCTTCCTCAATTAGTGGAGGAGGAATAGGAAAAGATGCAGTAGTACTAATAGTAATACTAGCTTTCTTAATTCAAGGAGTAATGATTTTTTTAGTTAGATCAAAAGTACCAAAGGTGATGAAATGATACTAGACCGAATTTACATGATTTCATCAATTCTTGTTCCAAAAAAAATTATTGAAGAAAAAATAAAAATATGGCTAAGATACGCTGGTTCAAGAGACAATGAAAGAAAATGGGTAGGAGTAAGAATATTCTTTTCATTACTAATGGGGTTAATTGGTTTTTTAGTACCATTTAGTTTATTCCCAATAATTAATTTAATATTTAAAACACAAATATATTTCCCCCCACTAATTAACACTGCATTAATGTTTTTGTTTGGGTTAATTGGATTTATTGGAACAATGATTCTATTCTACTTACACTTGTCTTATGTAATTGATGGAAGAAAAAAAATGGTTGAAAACATTCTACCAGACTTTTTGTTCCTTGTTGGAAACAACTTAAAAAGTGGAATGACTCCATTTTACGCTTTTCGTTCAGCAGTTAGACCAGAATTTGGTCCACTAAGTGAAGAAATTCAAATTGCTACTCAGAAAAGTTTAGGAATTGATTCTTTCTCTGACGCATTAAAACAAATTGCTTATAGAATTGATTCAAAAATACTAAGTGATACTACAAAATTCTTTTCACAAGCACTAAGATCTGGAGGAAAACTTGCACAACTAATTGAAACAAGTGCGAAAGACATTAAACAAACAAATCAACTAAAAAATGAACTAGTAACCGCAACAAGAATGTATAGTTTGTTCATTATTTTTGTTGTAATAATTGCTTCTCCCATGTTACTCTCAGTGAGTGTACAATTCTTGAATATTTTAGGCTCAATACAAGCACAAACAAGTGGATTTAGTACTGGCTCTTCAAATATTAATACAGGAATGGGGATGATTGGAACAGGAGTATCAATTACCCCTGAATTTATGACCACAATGGGTTACATTATAATAATAGTAAACGCATTTTTAGCAAGTGTGTTTATTGGGGTACTTGGTGGAGGAAAAATTAGAGATGGATTAAAATTTGCTCCAGTAATTGCAATAATCGGAATAGTGTTATTTACAGTACTAATACAAGCAGTAGGGGCACTTGTTGGGACTTTTGCTTAAAATTAGCAAAATTACTAAACAAGAATTCAAAATAGGCTCTGTAGAAATCCTTTATAAATAGGGATAAATAGAAGGTTTCCCTTCTATTT
>CAZJVN010000046.1:0-6976 GCA_964549775.1 uncultured archaeon
CAGAACCATAAGCGTGATAATCAACTCCAAGGGATTTTTCATTAGTAGAAAACACGAGAGGTAATATTATTAATAATAAAAATAATATTTTGATAGTTCTTAATGCATTCATGACATATTTTTGTTTTTGTAGTTTATAATTATTTTGATTTTGTTTTAGAAATATTACTAAATTTAGGTTGAAATCAAAATTTTTATTTTTTGTAATAATGGTTTATTTTATATTTTTTTAATAACTTTAGGTTTAATCATAATCTTGAGAAGGTTGTTGAAGAACTTCACTTGGTTCTTTTTTTCTAAAGAATACTAAAATGATTGTTGCTAGGATAACTAATATTACAAGTGCGGGTATTAAGTATTGTTCGAGTAAATTATTTTCTGTTTGAATTTCTGGTAGGTTTAGTTCGGTTATCAATAGTTCTGCTTGTTCATAATCTCCATTTTCTGCTGCGAGTAAGGCTTGTTCATATTTTTCTGTTTGTTCGGTTTTGTTTCCAAGAATAGTTATTTTTGCTTTTGCTATTGCAAGAGTTTTGTACGCATTCGCTTTTACAATTTCTCCATTTTCAGCAAACCCGATTGCTTTCTCAATTAAGGTTGATGCGTCAGTGTTTTTTGAAGAATTAATAAATTCTATTTCAGCATCATAATTGTATTCGCAAGAATTTAAATCAGGGTTCCAATTATTGTTACAACAAATTCCTTCTTGATCATAACAAATATTGTTGCAAATTGTTCCAGAACAGTTTTGTGGAGTTACTGTATTATTATTTGTTGTAGCTGGATTATTTGTACTTTGATTATTAGCATCTTGATTATTTGTTGTGTTATTATTTGTGTTGTTGTTTGTTGAAGATCCACTACTTCCTCCTCCGCTTGATTGGTAATTGCAAGTAATTGTTTCTTCTGCAGGTTTTGTTACCCCTGATTGGCAATCAATTTTTTTGTTCCAGTACTTTGTTTGAGTTTGGTTTTTCGGGCAAGTACTTGGTTCTATTCTATAATTCCAATCAGTTTCAGTACAAGTTGGGGGTTGTATTGGTAAGCAAGGAATTGTTTCATTGGTGTGAGTTATTCCCTCGATACATTCACTAGTTTTTGTCCAAGTTTTTGTTTGTGTTCCATTATTACATTCGCTTAATGAATAAGTCCAATGATTATCAGTACAAATTGGGGTTATTGTACATTCTCTTGAAGTTACAGGGGTACCGTTACAGGGAGCATTAGTAGTGGTATAAGAGTTTGTTTGTGTACCATTAACACACTCACTCCAATCAGAATAATTGTAAATACAATCCGGTGCTTCATAAGTGCAAGTCACTGTTTCTGGACTAGTTGGTTGTATTCCTTGCGTACAATTTCCTACTTGTGTCCAGGTTCTTGTGGTAGTTCCATTAGATTGACAGGGTGCATCAGTTGAATTCCAATTATCAGTAGTACAATTTGGAATATAGGAACAAGTTCTTGTTAGTTGAGGATTTCCTCCTTGGCAAATTTCGGGGGTAGTTGTTTTTATTGTTGTAGTTTGTGTTCCTGTTTGTGGACAAATTTCAGGAGTCCAATCATTGTAAGTGAAACTAGTACATGTTGGTGCATCATAAGTACACGTTATGGTTTCGGGGTTTGGTGTTTTTTCTCCAACGCAGTTTCCAATTTTAGTCCAAGTTCTAGTTAAAGTTCCAGTAGGTTGACAAGCACTATCTATAGGGATCCAGTCAGTATCAGTACAATTAGCTATAACATTTATTGAAGTGTTGCCTGTAATTGTTGTTTGCGATTGCTCTTCAAATTGACTCACCCCACTAATAGTGTAAGTCCCAGCAGTTAAGGGGGCTTTAATTTTGTAAGAATAAGTATAAGTTCCTGCTAAAGAATTAAAATCAATCCACCTTAAAGTTTTTTGATACACACTTCCAGTACCAGCATCAATTAAAGAAAATTCTTGTGGAAAAGTTTCTTCAATCCCATATGCAGTTCCAGTTGTTTCACTAACAACAACACTAAGAGTAACAATCAAATCACTACCCGCATTTATTGGAGAAGAAAAACTTCTCGACACGCTTGAAGAAAAAACAAACGAAACTAAAAAAAGTAAAAAAATTAATACAATGTATATCTTCATTATAAAATCAACTTTGTTTACCTATTTAATACTTACTTACTAAAAAATAAATTCTTAATTACAGTATTTCCAGATTCTTATTCGTTTAATTATTTCGTTTAGGGATAATTGGTTTTGTGTCCACTCGTTTTTGAAAGTGTCTACTTGAGTTCTAGAATAAATTGTGTTAGGGTTTTGGGAACAAACAGGATTTTTTTGAACATAAATACAAGGAATTGTTTCATTTGGTGGTTGAGGTGTTCCATTAATACAATCCCCAGTCTTACTCCAAGTTCTAATTAAAGTCCCAGTAGGTTGACAAACAGAATCAATCGGGACCCAATTGTTTTGAGTACAAGTATTTGTGTTAGAGAAAGAATTACATTTTTGATCAATCAATTCTGCTATTATTGTTTTTAGTTCTTTTGTTGAAGACAGTTCTTGTTTTCTTAAATCGATTTCTGCTTGGGTAGGAGTTTTTTGAAGAATCTCTGAATAAATTGATTTAATTTTATTTATTGCTTCTGGGCTTTGTGCAAAAGCCGTTCTAATACTAGTTAACGAATTACCCGCATTTAAATTATTAGTCCAAATTAAATTTTCTTGGATGCTTCCTTCTCTTCCGAGAATACTCCGGTATAAATTAACAATATTGGGGGTAACTAAAGTATTTTGTGCATTATTTAATTTTGGTTGCATATCCGTTTTTGATGCAAGATAAATTTCTCTGGCTTCAAGATTATTTTGAGGGTTGGCTATAAATATAAAAAAATCTTCATTTCCACTAGGCTCTCCAAAACCCAGCTTAGAATTGTTAGAAAAATAATTAGAACAATCTAAAATTGGTGAAGAACTTTTTGTTGACAAATCAACTATTCTTATTTGAACTCTGGTCCAGTCCGCTCTAAGAAATTTGTTAGTTTTTGGAATATTGTTAAATGCTTGATCTAAACGCTCAATATTGTTTTCTACAAGCCCGCTAGAATCTAGTTGCCAACCCAAATCCTTGTTAACATAATTATAAACATGATAACCCGGGTTAAGTATTGTTCCATCAATTAATCTACACCCATTATCTACTCTTCCATAAAATAAATAAGCTAACATTGAATGAGGAACTCCTTCTGAATCATAATTAAATAAAGTTGGATTCATATGAATACAACTCCCATCTTGTGTGCTAAGAGTGGTAAGATTTGCAGGAGTGCTTGGGGTTGATAAAATTATTGTGCTTAAACCATATTTTCCTGTTCCATATAGTGGGTATCCCTTGATTTGATAATAATAATCAGAACTTGTTGGAATTTGGTTTACTACACCAGGAATTTTTGTTTCACTACAGGGCTTATTTGCTGTGGGTCCCCATCCTGGAAAATATTCTCCAACCCCAGTATCTGAGTTGTATTCATTCATAATATAATTATCTTTTTTTCCATCTTGTGAAGATACTCCATGTGAAGTATTAGGTTTACTTAACAAATCTGCAACAAACCATTTGTTGTATTGTGAATTATAATAAGCTTTTTTTAAAGAAAACATACTTGGAGAAACACTTTTTGCGGTCGCATTTGCCGTGTTAACAAATTCAGTAAAATAAACAATTGGAAATCCGCCAGAAGTTTCATCAGGACTTAAAAATAAACTATCTGTTTTAAAATAATTATTTCGTGTATTTATTGGAGCGATACCAAGTTTTCTTATAAATTTTATGCCAGTTGGTGAAGTACAATTCCAAGAAGTGAAATAATTTGTATTATCAGTTGCCCAGTTGATATTTGTCGGGTAATTGTTGCTAGTAGGATTTGGATAAAAAGTTTCATTTGTGCTTCTTTCTTCTTTTGAGATATCTTCAAAATAATTATTTGACGGAATTATTGAATTGTAATAATTAGTTATTTGATTGATGCAATTTTCTTTTGTTGTGAACGAGGAAGGTATTAAAGAATTATTTGTTGTTTGATTACAATTAAGGTTTTGTAAACATGCAGTTCCACAATAAACAACTGGGCTTCCATTAAGTATTGGATTGTCTTTATTGTTTATTGCGTGGACATAGTAAGAGTGAATATAATTAAAATTTTTTGAATTAGCTATTGAAGAAAGATTGAAACTAAACCTGTGCGCGGTATATCCTCCACACAGTGTCCCTATTGCTGTTTCTCCTGCAAGATTAGCTATTGTTGTATCAACAAATACCCCTTTAGAAGTGGGGCTTGAAGAGTAAGGCCCGTCCACATATAGGTGTACTTCAAGAGGGGCAGAGTAATTTGATGAATCACAAACCCACCCTTGTAAAACCCCATTAGTTACTCCATCAATATTCCCCTTAACCTCGTTTTTGTTAATCCAAATTGGGTTACTCCATAATTTTTTGTTAACATTATCCAGTTTAAAATTATCAGTCACCTCTAATCTATAATATCCAGAAGTAGTAACATTTTCAGTATAAGAAAAGTTGCAAGAAGTCCCTGAATAATTACAAGTAAGAGCAGTTGAAGTTTCAGGAGTATTAGTTCCACCCTTATATAATTTAATTTCTTTAATTGTACTATTTACTTCAGGAGTTACAGTTCCACTAACACTAATTGTGTTACAAGTACTTGTTTCACCCATTTTTATTTCTCTTGTTCCATCGCAAATAATTTTGAAAGGATTAGTGTCCATGCTTGGTCCGGTAGAAGTGTAATAATTCCCTCCTTTCATTGCAGTTATTACAGAAGAAGTATCTAGAGTTGGAATACTTATTTTAGTCCAACATTTCCCAGTAGCATTAACAAAATGAGCATCATCATTTCCAACTGCAAAAACTTTTTTACCCAATTGTAATAATTCTACCCAACGATCAACAGCATAACGTCCTTCGGTATTAGATATTCCTCCATTACAAATCTCAATTATTGGTTGAATTTTTGTATCATCTGCGCAAGTTAATAATTCACTCGTACTCCAAACACCATAATTCCAATTAGGGTGAGCAATAATAGAAATGCTTTCTTGATCTTTAACAGAATTTATACAAGGATCAATTAAATTTGCTTGAGGGAAAGTGTCAGGAGTCACATGGTTAGTTACATTAATTCTAAGAACATGTCGATTTCTTTCTCCATACCCTGTCCATTCCTCTCCTTGAATACACAAAAAACCAGAAGCACTATTATTAGTGCTTGTACAATAAGGATTTGCATTTTGATGATCAGTTATTGAAAGAACACTATATCCAGTTGTTTTGTATTTTGCAGCCATTACACTAACCGAACTATCCCCATCAGAACCAAAAGGATTTGTGGCAGACAACAAAGTATGGGTGTGAAAATTTGCTTTCGCCCAAAAAGCAAAAACGTTTGGAAAAATAATTAAAATTATTAATGCAAGTACTAAAAAACATTTTAATTTTCTTTTAGTAATCATACCAATAATATATTTTTCAATAATATAAATTAATTGTTTAAATGGATTTTTTCATTTAGTTGCAGTATTTCCAGATTCTTATTCGTTTAATTATTTCGTTTAGGGATAATTGGTTTTGTGTCCACTCGTTTTTGAAAGAATCCACTTGAGTTCTAGAATAAATTGTGTTAGGGTTTTCAATACAAAGAGGATGCCTTGGAGTAAAAACACAATTTTGTGTTAATATTGGGTTTCCTCCTTGACAAACTTCAGGAGTAGTTTGTTTTATTGTTCTTGTTTGTATTCCTGTGTTTGAACAAATTTTTGGAATCCACTCATCATACAAAAAACTAGTGCATGTTGGTGGAGTTGGAGTACAGGTTTTTGTTTCGTTTGGTGGTTGTGGGGTCCCGTTAGCACAATTTCCAGTCTTACTCCAAGTTCTAGTTAAAGTTCCATCTTGTTGACATTCAGAATCAACCCAAGTCCAATTATCTATTGTGCAAAGATTGACGCAAGTTCCTTCACTGCAAGTTTGATCCGGGTTGCATTGAATTGCTGTACAAGTTCTTGTGGCAGCTGGTTTTGGGGTTGTGCAAAAAGGGTCCGCAACAACATTACCTAAATTATTTTTACATTGTACTGTTGTACTTTGGGTTCCTCCGCCAGAACAATTCCCACCACTACAAGAACTCCACTCTCCAAGATTCCAATAATATGAGGGAGTTGAAGGGATAAGTAATGATTTTTCTTGTAAAATAACTCTATCTGGATGTTGAATTAGGTTAGTGTTTAGAGTACAATCAAGATTATTACTTTTTACAGTGTTTAAATAGAAAACATAATTGCTGTCTCTTTTTATCCAATTAATTGTTTTATTGTTACTTTTTGTAGAACAACTAAGTAATATCTCTTGTCCGGTTGAAGGATTTTTTACTGTAGAAAAGATAATGTTTTGTTGATTTTCTGGTTTTATTAATTCAATATTAACATTACAAAAGTTATTTGAATCAAAACAATTTAATGAATTAAAGTTTATTAAATTTTGAATTTGATTTTTTGGTATGATTAGGTTTTTTTTATCCAAAAGTAATCTTCCAGGATTTTGCAGTAAAGCGTTTCCAAGAGAACAGTTATAATTAGAAGCAGAACTTTTCATTATATAAACTGAAAAAATATAATTCACATCTTTAACTATCCATGAAATGTCTTTGTTAAAATCTTTATTTGAGCAACTTACAAGGGTTTCAATATTGTTTGATGGGTTTATTACACTAAGGAAAACAATATTTGTTGTTGGTTCAACAGTTTTTATAATTACTTTAATATTGCACTTGTTTGGATCATTTTCACAGTTGAGGTTTTCAAATTTAATTAAACCACTTTCTCCTTTATTTGTTAAAAAACTATTGCTAAATGGTGGAATAAAAGCGCCATAATGCCCGGATGGAGTTGTCCAAATATTAAATCCTTTAAAGTGTGGTCGGT
>CAZJVN010000047.1:0-6889 GCA_964549775.1 uncultured archaeon
TAGGTTGAATCAATTAGATATCCAACAAATGCTTTTAATTGGAATAATGATTATTGCAAGTATTACTCTTATGTTTGCTTCAATAGTTGGATAGGTTATTATTAATTTTTTATGAGGGGTATCATTTTTTTGATTATTTGTTATTTTTATTAAAATTTTAATGCTTTTTTTATTATTTTATACTATTTTTTTGTGATTTTTTGCAATAACCAATGCCTTTATATTTTATCCGTTTTAGGTATTATTTACTAATTTAATAGGGTGTTTTGGGGTTATTTGTATGATTGAAGAAGAAGTAAGAACTGCAGAAGTAAGTGAAATGGAAGCAGATGAAGTGGAAGTTTCTGATGGGGTTGAAGAAACAACCTCTATTGATAATGACAGTAAATTGCCTTTTCCAAGGGCTACAATCACTAATCTTATTAGAAAAAATGTTTCAAAAGGGAAACAAATTAAGGGGACAGTTAAGGATGAAATGAACCTTTGGGTTGCTTCTTTAATTGAAAAAATAACTAAAAAAATGGACTCTCAACCTTATACTTATGTTAACTATGAAATGCTAAAAGAAGCAATAGCTCCTTATGAGGGAATGAAAGATCTAAATGAACAAAGAGAAGAATTATTAAAAAAAATTAATGTAATAAAAACTCAATGTGATGAAGTAATTAGTAAAATTGATTCTGATGCAAAAAACAAATCAACTCAATTAAACTTGACTAATGATGATTTACCTTTTCCAAAAGCAACAATTACTAACAAAATAAGAAAAACTATTTCAAGTGGAAAAACAATTAAAGGACCAGTAAAAAGAGGATTAAATGTTTGGCTTGGAGGAATAGTTGAGAGAGTATCAAAAAAAATGGATTCATACAATTACCCTTACATTGATAGAAGTATGTTTAAAGAAGCAATCGAACCCTATGATGCGATAAGTGAAATTGAGTTAGAAAAAGAAAGAATAATACAACAAATGCACTCAATGAAAACAGTTTGCGAAATATTATCAATGGAAATTGATAGAAAGTTCAAATTATAGTTTTGATTTTTTTTAATTTTTCTTTTGTTTAACTTAATAAGTAAGTTTAAATTGTTCATTTGATTTATTATTTAGATGCGTAAAATAATTTTGTTTCTATTTTTCTTAATTATATTTTCTTTTGTTTTTTCTGAAGACACAGTTTGTGGGTGGTTTTGTCCACCTGATGGATGGTCTAACTATTCTGATAAAGTAAATGCTACAGGGTGCACTGCTTCAGAAATTTGGAAATGTGCTGATGGGGGAACAACTGTAGTTTCAAATCCTGGCGCATGTATTAATGGAACAAGAACAACAGTAGTTCAAAGTTATTATGATTGTAGTTATACTTGCCCTTGTAATTATTTAGGTTGGGGTTCAGTAACTTGTAATAAATCTGGCTATTGTAAGGGGGTATGCGGATCCGGGGGCGGGCCTTGTAACCCACTTGGGAGATTTGTTCCAAATACTTGTCTTGGGACCATAACTACTACAATAGAAAAGTGCGGTACATTTTCTTTGTTTTGGAAGAACAAAGATTATTCAATTATTCCAATTAATGATATAATTAAAGTTCAAACTGGAAAGGAGTACAAATTTTCAGTTTTAATTGACACTAACGCGGGATTTGTAACTGGTAAACAATTTACTTTTACTCTTTATGCAGCAAATTCAAATGAGGGAAAGCAAAATATTTTTTCAGGTACTGCACTAACTTATAGTGCTGTTGGGCAAACAGGTAAATTTGTTGATTATAATTGGATCGTAAGCGCGAGTCAATATTCAACACTTTCAACTTTGTATTCCCAAGGGTATGATAAATTATATTTTAATGCATATTATTCGACTGATGTAAATAAGGATAGTGGGCAAGTTGGTTTCTCAATTTATGGTTGTACTGGGGGAAATCCAGTTAATTCTGTTTTGTGTGAAGGGGATGATGCAATTACTTCTGATATTACTTCGGTATTAGTATCAAGTTGTTCAAGTCCTCCGGGGTCAGTTCCAAAGTGTGAATATTCTTGTGCGCCAGGATTTAATTATGTTAGTGGAACTTGTGTTGCAAATAATTTCAATTGTACAGGAGTTATCCCATTAAACTCAGTTTTGTGCGAATCTTCTTCTGACGGGCTTACTCAAAACACTTCAATTAGTTTAGTTAATAGTTGTTCAAATGCAAAATGTGAATATGTTTGTGCCCAAGGTTATTCTTTTCAAGGGGGGCAATGTGTAAAAAATACTTTCCAATGTCTTGGTCCAAATCATTTGTTTTCAAAAATGTGTGAGTTGGATGATAATGGATTAACTGTTGACACTTACAAAACACTTGTTGAATCCTGTTCTTCTCCAGTAAGTTCAGCCCCAAAATGTGAAATGGTGTGCAATTCTGGGTTTAAAAGAGAACTTGTTTTAGGTGTTTGGGTTTGTAAAATTATTGAAGCTTGTAATGCTGCAGATGATGATTATGATAAAAAAATTGATAATGGTTATGAGTGTATTATGGGGGAACATAATTCAAATTCATGTATTCAATCAAATACTATTTGTGATAATAATAAAACTGGTTTGAGAGATAATAAAGGGGATTGTGGAAACTTATGTTTTTGTATTTTTGATAATTTTGAATATTCTTGTCAAAAAAATTCTTGTGGCGCTCAATGTTCAATTGATTTGGATTGTGAAAGTGGTTATAGTTGTAATGCTGGATGTGTTTGTGAAAAGATTAGTGATAATTGTTTAATTGAATTTTTTAATGTAAAAAAAGATATAATTGATTCTAATGTTGTAAGTTCGTTTTCTTGTTTAAAAAAAGTGGATGCAAACTTATATTTTTTTAATCAAGATGATACTTTGTTGATGGAACCAATTAAAGTGATTTGTGGAATTACTGATTCAAATTATATTAATTCTATTTTAAGTGGGGGGCAAATTGTCAAAATCGTTTTGTCAACTGAAAAGTGTAGTGTGGAGAGGTTTATTAGTATTTCAAAAAAAAATAATTTTACAATTCCTGATAATAATATTTTTATTATTTCTTTATTATTTTTCACCATCTTATTACTTTTAAATAAAAAAGTGAAAAAGTAGTTAGAGTATGAGTTCTAATTTTTCTCTTACTTTTTTAGCAACTACTCCGTTGGGGTTAAAGAAAAGAAAACTTTCAATTTGCCCAAGGTTTCTAGTATTATTATTTTCTTTTATTGAAGCTTTTTCAAAATCAATTATCACTGGAATAAAAATTCTTTTTCTCTGTTTTGGATCAAAAACTTCTTTGATTAAAATATTTTTTCCAACAGGAAGTTGATTGTGACTTAAATTTATTTTATCTAATAAAAAAAGTTGGCGATAAATTTCTTTAATTAAATTATATAATTCTTCTTTTGTTACTTTTTCAAAATCCGCATCTGTAACAAAATCAAAAAGTTTCTTTCCTTGGATGTACTCCATTATCACATAATTTTCTTCAAAATTAATTTCTTTTACTTTTGGACCCACTCCGACAGAGTTTGCGAGAGAAAGCATTCTTCCCTCACGTTCTGCTAAATCTTTTCTTGGAGATTTTTCTCTAACTTCTTTTAAAATAAATCTTTCGCCAGCAGTATTTTCAATTAGCCAAATGTAAGAACTCCACCCTTTAGAGAGTTGAATTATTTTTTTAAATTCCATAAAAATTAATTCTTTATTTAATTAAATTATTTTTTTGAGTTATTTTAGTTAAAAGGGTGTTCGTTTTCTATTTTTTTTATTTTTAGTTTTGTTTGTTTTTCTTCCTCTCCATGTTTGCTTTTTAAGGTAGTTTTCAAAAAACTTCCAGTTGGAGAAAGTGAGATAAATAATTCTTTTTGTTTAATCTCCATTTCAATAATATTTTTTTCTTTAAGTTTTTTTAAGTTATAAAATAATCCTGATTTTAGTTGCTTTGTTTTATCAGGATTTAATTTAATGTTTTTTGTTTTTGCAAAATGTTTAGTTAATTGAGTAAAAGATAATTGAGTTTTATCTAAAAGTAAAATTAAGTCTTTTTGTTTTTTTGTGGGAAGTGCAATTTTGCTTAAATTAATTGAAGGTAATTCGATTAATGCACGAGCGCCCGTTGTAATTATCTCTCCTGGATGAGTGTATTGAGCTGGTATTACATAAAATAATTTTATTGG
Source organism: uncultured archaeon (assembly GCA_964549775.1). GTDB lineage: Archaea > Iainarchaeota > Iainarchaeia > Iainarchaeales > JAAZKV01 > JAAZKV01. The sequence goes on from CAZJVN010000047.1 coordinate 4,171, forward strand.
GTAATATTGTGCTGCAAGCATCATGGACATTTTTAGAATTGTTGTCCCTGAAGAAATATTTACTGTGATTTCATCATATTCTTTTGTTAGTTTTTCAAGAAGGTTAGTTGTTTTTTCAGTACACTCTTCAAGATTGTGAAAATCAAACAAAATTATTTCATAATCAATTATTTGTTTTAAAGATTCTCCAATTTTTTCAGCAATAGAGGTCGTAGCTTCTCCCCATTTTTTGTTGTGTGATTTCTGAGCATCTGAAGAAATGAAAATTATTTTGTTTGCGGGTTTTTGTTTGATTCCATAAATGAATCTATCGTACTCCCAACCCATCAAAATTACTTGCACTGTTTTCATCCAAAAAACCTTATTAAAATTAATTTTAATACTATTAATTATTTTTTAATATATAAAATATTTTTTCAATAATCCTTTTATATATATTGGGGGGCATATTATTATGCAAAATTTTTATCATTTCAATTTTAGCAATTTGAGTGTTTTGGATTTAAAGAATCCTTCTTTTTCTAATTTTGAAAATGCTTCTCCGCGTGACCAAATTATTTCTTTAATTGGTTTTCAACCAGGTTTGTCTTGTATTCAATTAACTAAAATAATTAATTCTTTTAGAGAAAAGAAAGTTACAAATCAAGCAATCTTTCATCTTTTGTATGAACTTTCAAGCGAGGGAGTTTTATTAAAGAAAGAAAAAAAGTATTTTGTTAATTCAATTTGGCTTTCAAAATTAAAAGACACAATTTCTCAAATTGAAGAAAAATCTTTCTCTGAAAACAACTCTACTATTATTCTTTGTTAAGTTTATTTTTTGTTTATTTATTTTTTTATTAAACTTATTTTGGATTGTTAATTTTGTTCAATTTCTTATAAAGCATTTATTTTAATAGTAGGGACGCATTAGGTTTTTATGAAGAAAATAGTTTTTGTTTTTTTGTTTATTCTTTTAATTTCATTTGTTTTAGCCGATGTTGTTCCGTTAGTTAAATATTTTGACCATTCAGTTAATTCTCATGCTTGTCTTCCAAGTGATGAAATTTGTGTTTATCAAAATGTTGTTGGGATAAATTCAGATTATTTGGGGGGTGCTGTTGGGGGAGTAAGAATCTTAGGAATTTCAGATTTGACTAATGCGCATGTGGAAAAATTTGGGAAAAGTAATTATGGTTTTGGAGTGTATATGATTCCAACAATTTTCTCTAGTAGTGTTTGTGAATTTACTAATAAAGGGGAGAACTGTTCAACAGGAAAAACTTGTGGATTTTCTTTAAGTGATGAAACTAATGCACATTTATCCTCTTGTAATGTTTTTTCAAATGAAATAAAGTTTTGTTGTAATCCTGAGGTTTTTTCTCCAGTTGAAAAAAGTGAAGGGATCCCCGATAATTGTAATATTTTTTCTTTTGAGGTTCAAAAAAAATTAGTTGATTCTAATATTTTGATTTCATTTTCTTGCATTGAAAATGTTGATGCTAATTTACTAATTTATACAACGCAAGGGGAAATTTTGGGTGGACCAAAAATGGTTTCTTGTGGGGTTGAGAGTAAGAATTATTCCGGTTTTGTTTTAGCTAATCCTCAAGTGGTTGGAGTAAAAATGTATACTAGTGTTTGTTCTGTTGAAAAATTTGTTTCACTTTCAAAAAGTAATGATTTTATAATACCTGATAATAATATTTTTTCAGTTATTTTTTTGTTGGGCTTGATTGGGATTATTTTTATTAGAAATAAAAATTAGAGTTTTTGGAAAGGTTAATATTTAACTTAAGTGTTGTTGTTGGTGTTGGTTTGATGGTTTTTTTTAGTAAGTTTGATAAGTTGCTTGTTTTGTTTTTTTTAGTTGTTCTTGGTGTGTTTGTTGTTTCTGCTGTTAATGTTAGTTCTAGTGCTCCTTATCATTTTTTGCAACAGGTTGCGGTTAGTTCTACAAATTTAACTAGTGTTGATTCTGATGGGGATGGAAATATTGATTTGGCTAATAAATCAATTCTTTCTGATAAAGCAATTAAAGCTGATAAAATTTTTTGCGGAGAAGAATACAAGGATGTAAATGATTGTGAATTAATACCCAATATTCAAAAGGATGTTACTTATTTGACAAAAGAAGAATTTTATTATATTCTTTCAACATTTAATTTAGCAAAAATTGATTGGTTTACTCACACTAATTCAGCATCTTATGGTTCAAAATTAAATCCCCCTGTAAATAATTCTGTTCAAACTTGGGTAGTTCCATCAGATCTTGTTGTTGGTCAAATTGTTTCTGTCCACCTCTGGGGTGGGGGAGGGATTGCAAATGCTTTTAGATCTAGCGGGGCTGCTGGAGGTTATAGTACTGGGGAATTTGTAGTTGTTACCCCTGCTGAATTTAATTCAAAAAATGCTTCACATATTTTGCCAGGAATGGAACTTTCTGTTCAAGTTGGTTCTAGTAGTGGCAGGGCAGCAGTTTGGAGAAAAGCTTCCATGGATTTTAATTCTTATTTAAATGAAATAATCGTTGCTGGTGGAGGAGGATCTGGAGATTCTGGAATTGGCGGGATTGGTGGAGCAATTAATGGAAATGATGCTATGGGTTATTCTGATTGGTGGTCTGTTGTTAGAGGTGGTAAGGGAGCAACTCAAATTGCTGGGGGTGCTGGTGGAACTGCGACTTCGGGCAGTAGTGGGGCTGGTAGTTCATATACTGGTGGAGCAGGTGTTCGTGTTT
>CAZJVN010000048.1:0-6838 GCA_964549775.1 uncultured archaeon
CTTGGTTCAGATAAAGCAGATCACACAAGAATGGCAACCACTCCAAGTGATAATAGAATACCCGGAATAGTTGTTCCAATGACTCTAAATAGAGTGAGTGCTCCAGAAACAAAAGAATCAGTTTTCGAACTTTATTCTAACGGGGAAATATTAATAAAAAATTCAGAAGTGTTAGCATGCATACAAAAAGCAGTGAAAGATCAAACTGGAATTGAATATAATGGAAACGAATTAACAGCAGTGTTTGGAAAATTAAACGGATTAAGTACTGACACTTACGAAAAAATATTTGCAAGTAACGGAGTACTATCTCTTGAAGGAAGCGGACCAAGAGTAGAAGGAAGCGGATCAGCAAAATTAATTGTTGACGGATATTGGGACACAAGAGTAATAATTGATTCAAACAAAAACGCTGATACAGGAAAATTCGAAGGAATGACATTTGAACATGGTTCTATTGTTCTAAAAGAAGAAACAAATGAACTAATAATTTGGTTAAGACAACACAAAGAATCAGTACTAAGTAATAAAGAAGTTTCAGGACTAAAAGCAAAACTAGATTCAGTACTAGACCCAGATAGTGGTTGTCCAGTTCCTGCAATAAATCTTGAAGCAATAGGTCAAGCAGGAGACGAACTTGGACAACAAAGAGTGAAAAACTTTAACACTTCAATGGATCACTTAGGTCCATTCACTCAATTCACAACCGATTCAAAGATTTATGAATTTTACGCAAAGAGGGATGGAAATAGTGGGGAATGTAAAGACTATTTTAGAATAAGAGATAAAGAAACTGGGGACATTATTTATGACGGAGAAATTAAGGGTGGAATAAAACAAGCAGAGGATGGTACTTTATCATTTGAAACAACTGATGGAAAACAACACGAATTAAAGTTTGATGCAGAAAATGGAGTACCAAAATTAACTTACAATAACGGAGCACCAGAAACACTACTAACCGCACAAGGACCAAACGGTTCATTCTGGTATGATCCAAACACTGGACTATGGTACCCAGAAAACGGATTACAAATCCCACTAAATCAAGCATTCAAAGACAACGGAACACTGTTTGCTAGTGATGGAAAAGGAGGGGTAGTTGGGACAGCTCAAAACCCAGTAACACTAAATGTAGGTTCACAAACAGGACAAGGAATAAGTCTACCTTCACTACCAGAAACACTATCAGGATATTTAATTTTCATAACAAGTTTCTTAATGATAAGTTACTACTTAACTCAAAAAATCAAAAAGAAAAAACAATAAAATTATAACTACTCCTTAATTGTTTTTATGCGACAAAAAATATTTCTTCAAAATGTTTTACTAAAGAAAAAGAAAAGTAAAATTCAAGGATATGGAATTTTTACTGAAAAGTTAATCCCGGAAAAACGTGAATTTTATATTATTCCAACAAACAATATTCTAAATCATCCAACTCCAAGATGTGCAAAAATTGCTTCAAATATATTTGTTAATGATCCAGAAGTTTTAAATTGGATTAACCATTCTTGTGAACCAAATTCAGAGATAGTGCTCTTTGAACACAAAGTTTTTCTTAAATCAAAAAGAAAAATAAATCCAGGAGAAGAAATAACAGTTGACTATTGTGAAACAGAAGAAAAAAACAATTTAATTAATTGCAATTGTGGAACAAAAACTTGTAGAAATTATTTTTTTATAAGCTAGATTTTATGCTTAGTATTAAGTAAACATTGGAGTTCCAACAGTGTCAATTTTTGTTTCTTTTCCTTGCTTTTCATCAAGTTCTTTTAACTGACTTGATAAAATTTCTTGCATTTTTTTTGCTTGCTGAACTAATGGTTCAACATCAATTTTAATTTGAGTGATATTTGAAATTGTTTTAACAACCTCAATTGCTGATTCATAATCTGCATTGTTTCTAGCATTACCAAGAATACAAATAGATTCAATATCATTATCTTTTAAGTAAAGCATTAAGAGAGCAGTTACTCCTGAAGTTACTCCATCAGTGATTAATTCGATTTTATTATTTTTTATAATTTTTTTTGATTTTTCATCTCCTGCAAATGCATAAACATTTTTTCCATCCTGCATTTTAACACCAGAAGTTGAAATAACCCGCTTAATTCCTTTTTTCTTTATCCAATCAACTAGTTCTTTAGCCATGAAATAACCAAGTTTATTATCAATTATTTGTTCAGAAATAACTATTGCCATTTTGTTTTTTTTACTGGCATAAAGTCGCATAGGATGCACAGGCATTCCATTACTAATTCTAGTGATTGGTAAAATAAATTTAGAATCAATGTACCCAATTTCTTCAAATTTTAGTTTTTCTACAAAATACCTTGCTCCAATAGTTCCAGCAAGACCAAGATCAGGAAAACCTTCAATTAAAGTGAAACCTTTAAGTGAAACATTTTTAGTTTCAACAAATTCAATAATTTTCCTTTTTTCATTCTTCATAAAAATCATTTGTCCAATATTTTATACTATAAGAATGATTTAAGTGGTTTATAAACTTTGCTCGAATTTTATATCTTAAAATTACTAAATTATGCCATTAAATTATTTGTGAAACAAAAAATATAATTAAAGAAATTGGTACCAAAAATAATGCATAAATAAAGAATTGTTTTTTGTTACCTTCTTGCACTGCCAAAAAATAACTTGCGAGTAAAGAGTATTCAATTATGTAAATGTTTGCTCCCAATTTAGAAGTTTCGAAAAGTATTTTTCGTTCGCTTTCTTCAAGTCCAAAACCAATATCCCCAATTCCTGAAAAATTTAATCCTGTAATTAAACCAATTACTACTCCTAAAATTCCTGGCACTATAATTGCAGAAGATAATAACAAAGTGTATTTTGTTACAAGCATTACAGCTTGTCTTTCTTTTATGATAGCTTGATTCTCAAGTAAGTCTTCGGCGGTTTCTTTTAATGAATCAGAAATATTAGCTCCGCTTTTGTAACTTTGTAAAAACAAATCAATTACTCTATCATAAGACCTACTTTTGTTTAAAATTTTTATTTTAACTAATGCCTCCTCAATACTCATTCCTTTTCTTATTTCATTTAATGCTCGCTCGAAATCTTTGCTCAATAATTTAAAATTACTCAAGGCTATTTTTTCAATGGTTTTTAGTAAAGAACTTTCATCACAAAAAATACTTGCTTCAAGCAAAAGATCAGGTAAGAGTGCTTCTTTTTCTCTTTTTCTTTTTTCAAAAATAATATCTTGAAATAAATAATTAAGAAAAAATGGAACTATAAAACACACTATACCAATAATTAGAAATTTTTCTAAATTTAAGTTCAAATAAATTGAACTAAACACCATTCCAATAATCATTAGAGTGGTTCCTTCAATTATTCCAAGTTTTAAAAATCCATTAAGATTTTTTGTTCTTGAATCAGTAAGTAACAATTTGTTTTCAAAATTAGTGATTTGTTCTTTTTTGAAAATGGTTCCTACTACATTTTTTAATAAAATTGTTGCATCCAATAAATCCCCTTTTTTTATTTTATAATTTTTTTATTTATTTTTTAAAAATAAAGGTGTTTTTGAATTAATCATTGATAGTACCCCAACATCAATTAATGGAAATAAAGCAATTGTAACGGTTAACGCTTGTATTGGTGTTAATTCAATTTTCATAAAATAACTTCCAATTAGAATAAAACTTTGAAACATCGCCGGGGCAATTGCTGAAATTGTAATAAAGACAAGAGAGTATACTATCATTTTGCTTGAAAATTCTTTACTCTCAATTCTTTGTTTTAATAATAATTCTTGTGCTAATTTTTTTAATCCACTAATATCCTTTGTTCCGTGAGAGTAAAGATTTGCAAAATTGCTTGACACTCTTTTTATGTTTGTTGAGCAGAGCCGTTTATTCATTCGGTCAAGTGCTTCATTTATGCTCGCTCCCTTTTTCATGTCCTCTACAACAAGAGCAATTTCTTTTGCAGATTCTTCCTTTTCTTTAGCACAATCTTCTAGTGTTTTAAAAAAACTTTTTCCTGCTTTTATTTCATAAACCATTTTTATAATTAATAAGGGAAGGTCAGCTTCAACTTTTTTTGTGTGATTTATTCTTTTTAATATTGGTAATTGTAACAAAAATACAAAAACAAAAATAGTGAAAATTATGGAAATTCCTGCTGATAAAATAATGTTTTTTATGACTAATCCTAAACATAGCCAACAGAATAATCCAGTAAATAAAGAATATTTTACACTCTTTTCTTTATGTAACTTAATTTCTTTTTCGTGCATGTCAGCTTCTTTCTCAATTATTTTTTCAATAATTGATTTTTTTGAAATTTCTTTTATCTTTTCTTTATTTAAATTCATAAAAGTTTATTTTTAATTCATTAATTTTTTTAATTATCTTTTTGATTCTTTTTTTGTTCTTTTATTTATTCTTGCTCCACTATTTCAAAAAACTCTTGAAAAGTAACTTTTCCACTTAGTTTTTCTATTATTTTTTCTTTTTGTTTAATCATTTTTTTTATTTGATTTTCATTTAAAGAAAATGTTTTTTTGATTTTTTCAACTATTCTTTTTGATTCATTTTTTTTAATTAACTTTTCTTCATTAAAATTATATTCAAATAGTGGATTTAATTTGATTTCTTTATTATCCTTAAGTACTTCACAAAGTTCAACTACTTTTCTTTCTTCTTTTCTTATTTTTTTGTTTTGATCAATTTTATTTAATCTTTTTTGTACTATAATTAAATCTAAACAGCCTAGTGAATTTTCTTCTATTCCAAACGTTTTTAGTCTTTGAATTGCTTCAAGAGCGTTTTCTGCGTGAAAGGTAGCATAACTACCCCTTGCTTGTCCAGCAAGCATGGTGTTAATGAAAGCATTTGCTTCTTGTTTTGTTCTAATCTCTCCAACAATTACTCGATCTGGCCTCATTCTGAAAGTGTTTTCAATTAATTTTTCAAGAGAAATTTCTAATTGATCACAAGTATTTAGTTTTATTTTGTGAGTTTGAGGTAAAACTAGTTCAGGTGTTTCTTCTACTATAATTATTCTTTCTTCTTTTGGCAAAAAACAGAATAACGAGTTTAAGGTGGTGGTTTTTCCGCTTCCAGTATTTCCACAAACAAGTATTGAACAATTTGTTTGCATTGCTGCCCACAAAAAACCCATGCTTTCTTTACTAATGGTTTTTGAATCAACAATATCAATTGGGGTTAATGGGTTTTCTTTAAATTTTCTTATTGTACAATTAATCCCACTAAAAGCAATTGGGTTTGCCGAAGCGTTTAATCTTGAACCATTTTTTAGTACAGCATTTAGTATTGGGGTATGGTAGGTTAGTTGTCTTCCTAGCGGAGCAGCCATTTTGTTTATTATGTTTTTTATTTTGTTTTCTGAATTAAATTGTGCGTTTGTGATTAACCAACCAAATGTTTTGTGATAAACCATTAATGGTTTATTTGAACCATTAATTACAATTTCTTCAAAATCAGGGTCATTAAGAAGTGGAGTCAAAATACTTTCATTTAAGGATTCTATTTCTAACCAGTAAAGAATTTTTTCTCTCTGCTCCTTATTTAACAAAATTAGATTATCTAAACAATAATTTTTTAGAAAAAAATAAATATCTGATTTGGTTTCTATTTTGTTTGTAGATTGTTTTAGTTCTTTAAATGATTCTTCAAAAATATTTTTTTCTTTTTCACTTAATTCGGGTAAATTTATTAGTAAATATCTTTTATCCATTTTTGTTACTATCTCTCCGCTTGAGCAAATACTTATTTTTTTTGAAAAGTCTACTTGATTTAATGAAACTTCGCTTTCTGATTTCATAGAATACTTTTTTTTTATTCATTTAAAAGAATTAACTTAAATTAGACAAATGACGTATTACTTCTTTTATTATTTTTGGTTAATTTTGTCATGATTCTTAGTTAGTGGAACCGTGCGGTTTTTATATTAGTAAGGCTGCAGGTATATTGGGTTATCACCCCGATTTCTTATAGGTAAAGGCAAGAAGGCAAAGGAGGGAAAGAAAGCAATCTTATTAGTGGCTTTCTTTTCTTCTTGAAAAAATTTTTTTTAATTTAGTTAATTGAATAAGGTTAATTAAATTGTTTATTTTGATTAGTTATTTCCATTCAATTTTGTCTTTAACTTTTATTTTTTTAGCTTCTTCTAAAGGTAGTTCTATTACATATTTAGCAGGTTTTTTTGGGGTATAATTAACAGAAAAAGGAGTAAGTTGGGCTTTATCTACTACAATTTTGTTTGAATCTAAAAAAATAGCGGCTATCGGGAAGAAAACAAACATCATGTGTAAAGAAGATTCTAACTTCCCTTCTCTTGGGGAGGTAAAAATTAAGGCATAATTAAACTTTTTTGTATCCTCAAACATTAGTCCCCTCATTCTTTCAAGCGGACTATTAGCAAATTTTGTTCGCTTAATAATTAATTTTCCATTTGCTTTTAACATAAAAACACCAATTAGATTAGAACTAAGTTATCTTAGAATTTCAAGAGAAGGAACTTTAATTTCTTCTAAAAGCTTTTTTGTTTTAGTAGGATTGTTTTTGTCTAACTCTCTTCTTTTTTCTTCTAACTCTCTTGTAATAACATCAATTTCTTGCATTTTTTGTTTAAGTTCAGTTATAATTTTGTACATGTCTTTTTTGACATCTTCAGTAGGTTTCTTTTCTTGGTTTTGTTCGCTAGAATTAGTTTTCATTTCGTTTAAAGAGATCTCTTCAACCATAGCAATATAATGAATTTGTAATATTAAAACATTTGTATTTTTATGGCGTTGTAGAAATCCTATTGGATTTGGATTTTTATCCAAATTTTTATTGTTCGG
>CAZJVN010000049.1:0-6731 GCA_964549775.1 uncultured archaeon
CAGTACAAGAACTAACAAGACAACCAACAGAAGGAAAAGAAAAAGAAGGAGGACTACGGTTCGGAGAAATGGAAGGAGAAACTCTAGTTGGTCACGGAGCAGCAATGTTACTACACGAAAAAATGATTGAAGATTCTGACAAAACTGTAGAACTAGTTTGTGAAAAATGCGGAATAATTGCAGTAAACGATGAAATAAGACACAAAAAATACTGTCCACTATGCAAATCAGCAGCAGTGTATCCAGTAGAAATGTCTTACGGATTCAAATTATTACTAGACGAATTAAAAGCACTAGGAATAATGACAAAACTAAATCTTACGGATAAAGTATAATTGGTAATGGTACGGGTGAATTGGTTATGATAATGAAAAAAATTGGAAGCGTTGAATTCAGTATAATTGGACCAGAACTAATTAGAAAAATGAGTGCTATTGAAATCAAAACTCCCGAAACTTATGATAAAGACGGTTACCCAATGGAAGGGGGATTAATGGACGCTCACTTAGGAGTAATTAATCCAGGAATAAAATGTAAAACTTGCGGACAAGGAATGCGTACTTGCCCAGGACACTTTGGACACATTGAACTAGAAAGACCAGTTGTACACTCAGAGTTTGGAAGAAAATTAGAATTATTATTAAACACTACTTGTAAAGATTGTGGAAAAATAATTTTACCAGAAGAACAAATAAGAAAATTACAAGAAGACACTAAAGGAAAAGTTTCTGACAAATCAAAAAAAATATTAATTAAAACAAAAAGTGTAAAAAAATGTCCACACTGCGGAGCTGTAGCAAACAAAACTACTCTTGATAAACCAACAAACTTTTTCTATAACAAAGAACGAATTTACCCAACACAAATAAGAGAATGGGTTGAAAGAATTCCAGAAGATCACATAAAATTATTAGGTTATGATCCTGCAAGAATCAAACCAGAATGGTTCGTAATGACTTCACTACAAGTTCCACCAATAACAATTAGACCAAGTATTACACTTGATAATGGAATAAAATCAGAAGATGACTTAACACACAAATTAGTTGATATTATTAGAATTAATCAAAGATTAAAAGACAATATTGAAGCAGGAGCTCCACAATTAATTATAGAAGATCTTTGGGACCTACTACAATACCACGTAACCACTTACTTTGATAACAACACTGCGGGTGTTCCCCCAGCAAAACACAGAAGTGGAAGACCATTAAGAACAATTATACAAAGATTGAAAGGAAAAAAAGGAAGATTTAGATACAACTTAACAGGAAAGAGAGTAAATCACGCAGCAAGATCAATTATTGTTCCAGACCCTTACCTTGATATTTCAGAACTAGGAATACCCGAAGAAGCTGCAAAAGAATTAACTGTTCCAGAGTTTGTTACAGAATGGAATCTTGAAGCTGTTAAAAAAACTATAGAAAAAAGTGATAAACCAGTTTACATTATTAGACCAAATGGTACAAGAAGAAAAGTTAGTGAAGACAATAGAGAAGAAATCGCAAAAGAACTTGACATTGGTTACAGAATTGAAAGAAATTTACAAGACGGAGATATTGTACTATTCAACAGACAACCATCACTTCACAGAATGAGTATGATGGCTCACACAGCAAAAATCATGCCTGGAAAAGTTTTCAGAATGAATCCAATTGTTTGCCCACCATACAACGCTGACTTTGATGGAGATGAAATGAACTGCCACGTTCCACAAACAGAAGAAGGAAAAGCAGAAGCAAAAAGATTAATGCTTGCACGTGACCAAATTATTTCTCCTAGATATGGTGCCCCAGTTATTGCTCCAAAAGAAGATGGAGTAAGTGGAGCATTTGCTTTAACAATGCCTCAAACAGAATTCTCAAAAGAAATCGCAATGCAATTAATGTATGAAATCGGTGTTGAAGAAATACCAAAACCGGATAGAGGAAAAAAATATTCAGGAAAATTAATTTTTTCACAAATTCTACCAAAAGACCTTAACTTAGAATTTGAATCATTCACAAGTAAAGTATTCAAACAATCTGGATTAACTCCAGAACACAGTGATATTGTAAAACAATACATGGAGAAAGTAAAAATTGTTAATGGAAATATCGAGAGCGGAGTAATTGACTCAGCTTCACTAAGTGAAGGAAAAGGAGTAATAGTTGATACAATTGCAAGAGAATATGATAGTACTGTTCTTGAAAAATTCTATCACGGACTTAACAGATTAATAGGATACATTTTAACAGAAAAAGGAATGACAGCTTCACTTGCAGAATATGAAGTTAGTGAAAATATTGAAACACTAAAAAATAAAGTTATTTCTGAAACAATGAGAAAAGCTGAAGACCTTGTTGAATCATACAAGAAAGGAACTATGGAAGTAATTCCAGGAAGAACATTACAAGAATCATTCGAACAATACATGATGAGAATTTCAGCAGAAGCAAAAGACAAAGTAGAGAAAGCAATTATCCAAGAAAAATTACAATATGTTATTGGTGAAGAAGCGGTTCTTAACACAATCGCCATGATATTAGCAAAGTCAAGAGGAAACACAACAAACCTAATGAACATTGCTGGATTTTGGGGACAAGCTTCAGTACGTGAAGGAAGACCAAAAAAAGGATACAAAGGAAGATTAATTACTTCAAACGAAAGAGGAGATGTAGGTTTACTTGCTGGAGGATTTATTAGAAATAATTTCCTTGACGGAATGACAGCAAAGCAATACTTCTATCACTCAATGGGTGGAAGACAAGGAGAAGTAGACACTGGTGTATCAACAAAAGTATCAGGATACTTATACAGAAGACTAGCTAACTCTCTAAAAGACTTAGTAGCTGCTCCGGATGGAACAGTAAGAACAGCAGCTAACACTTTAATACAATACCAATACGGAGAAGATGGAGTCTTCCCAAAAAATACTAATAGAGGAAAAAGTGTAGACGTTTTAAAAGAGTACAAAAAAATGAAAGGAAAAAAATAATTAATTAAATGAAAAAGATTTTGTAGGTGAAAATATGAGTGAAATGGAAGACTTTGGAGCAGAAATACAAGACGAAGCAACAGAACTAGAAGAAGACGAAATCGAAACTGCAGAAGTTGAAGAAGGAGAAGAAGAAGCAGTAAAAGGAGAATCACCTATAGAAGAAACTGAAGAAGAAAAAAAAGACAAAAAGAAAGGAAAAAAAGTTAAAGAAGTGGCTGACAAAAGAATTTACGAAGAAAAAGAAAGAGACTGGGAACAAGTCGCATTACCAAAAAAACTTTTAGAAGAAATAGTTGCAGTAGCTGAAATAGAAAAATTATCAAAACAAGACACTGACAAACTAGCTGATATTGTAATGACAAAATACAATTCAACAATAGTTGAACCTGGAGAAGCAGTTGGAATAATTGCAGCACAATCTTTAGGAGAACCAGGAACACAATTAACACTAAGAACAAAACACTTTGCTGGAGCTGCGGAAGTTTCGGTAGGGTCAGGAATTCAAAGAGTGGAAGAAATAGTTGATGGAAGAAGTAAAGCAAAGTACCCAGCAATGACAATATTTTTAACAAAAGAATTAGCAAAAAGCAGAGAAAAAGCTGAAGAGTTTGCTAAAAGTTTAATTGATGTAAGAGTAGAAGATGTAACAAAATTAAACGAAAACTTTGAAGAAATGAAATTTTCAATAGAAATTGATAAAGAAAAATCAAAAGAATTACACCTAAAAATTGACGACACTTCAGACCTACTAAAAAAATTACTAAAAGGACTAAATGCTAGACAAATCGAAAACACTGTACACTTCTCAATTGATAAAAAATCTGATCTTTTACGTGTAAGAAAAGATTTAATTAAATTAATGAACGAAAAAGTTCACGGAGTAAAAGGAATAGGAAAAACTCTAATCGCAAAAGAAAAAGATACTTTAGGAAACGAAGAGTTTGTTGTAAAAACAACTGGAAGTAACTTAAAATCAGTTCTAAAACTTGAAGAAGTGGATCAATCAAGAGTATTCACAAACGACATAATGGAAACAACAAATGTTTTAGGAATAGAAGCAGGAAGAACAATGATTGTTAAAGAACTAAAAAAAGTTCTAGACGATAACGGAATTGCAGTTGACGTAAGACACATAATGTTACTAGCTGACCTAATGACTTTTAGTGGAGAAATTAAAGGAATTGTTAGAACAGGAATTGCTAAAGGAAAAGCATCTCCATTCGCAAGAGCAGCATTTGAAGAAACAACAAAACACTTACTAGACGCTGCATTCAAAGGAGAAAAAGAAAACCTAACTGGTGTTGTTGAAAACCTAATCGTTGGACAACCAATCAGAGTAGGAACAGGAATTGTAGAATTATTAATGAAATAAAATTTCAAAGGTGAAAAAGGTTAAGCAAAACTTAACCTTTATAAACCTTACATAATTGAATTAGTTTAGAACCTTGAGAAGTCTTGACGATGTCAAGATGGAGTAGGGTAATATTTTATTACTTATTTTCCATTTTTTCTCAAGAAATTTAATTTTAGTTCTGGTGAGCTAAAATATTTTATATTTAGAAAAAATTACAAAAGTGAATTTTATGGATACAAACAAAGAAATTAGAAGAGCAGTTGACACTGGAAAAGTTTCTTTCGGTTACAAAACATGCCAAAAAAATTTATTAAACGGTAAAGGAGAACTAATTATTGTTTGTTCTAACTTACCAAAAAATGATAAAGAAGTTTTACAACATTTAGCAAAAGTAGAAGGAAAAAAGTTCCTTGAGTACCCAGAAAATGGTTTAACACTAGGAAGTGTTTGCGGGAAACCGTTTGTTATTTCAGCAATGATAGTAATTGATGCTGGAAAGAGTAATGTATTAGATTTAAATCAGTGATTTTTGCAAAGCAAAAAACATTGAATTAACTTTGTGAGGGCGAGAAAAAGATGAAACTCACAATGAAAGAAATATTGTTAATGAATGCACTGACACAGATAAGTGAAGTGTCAGCAAAAGATTGCATTGTTGATGATAATATTGTTTCTTTTCTTGTAGCAGGAAATGAAGTAGGAAAAGCTATTGGAAAAAAAGCAATGAATGTAAAAGAACTAGAAACCAAGTTAAAAAAAAGAATAGAAATAATTGGTTTCTTCCAAAAACCAGAAATGGTTCTTGAAAGTACATTCGAAATAAAGAGTACTTCGGTTAAAGAAGGAAAAGAAAAAGTTGTAGTTAATGTAAACTCAACTGATAAGAAAAAAATTTTAGGAAATTTTGCGAGATTTAAGAGAGTAAAAGAATTTATTAAAAGAAATTATGGAGTAGAATTAATATTAATTTAGATTTATTAAAAAAAAGAAGTGATTTTATGGGTTATGGAGAATTTGCAGGAAATAGTCTACTAAAAAAGCGAAAAAAGGCTAAAAAGAAAGATGGTAGACACATAAGAAAAATGAGAGCTAAAGAACAAATATTTAAGGACTTACTAGAAGGAGCTCCACAAGGAAGAGGAATCGTTCTTGAAAAAAGAGGAGTAGAAGCAAAGCAACCAAACTCAGGAATCAGAAAATGTGTAAGAGTACAATTAATTAAAAACGGAAAAGAACTAACTGCTCTAGCACCAAAAGATGGAGCAATAAAATTTATTGATGAACACGATGAAGTAATTGTGTCAGGACTTGGAGGAGCCCAAGGTGGACCATATGGAGACCTTTGGGGAGTTAAATACCAAGTAACTCACGTTAACGGAGTAGCTTTACAAATGTTAAGAAAAGGAAAGAAAGAAAAATCTAAGAGATAAATAAAATAGGTGTGTGAAAAAATGGAAGAAAAAATTGAAACAAAAGAAGTAAAAGTACAAGAAGCAAGTGTAGAAAAAAAAGAAGTAAAAACTGATAAGAAAGCTTTTGTTCAAAAAGAATACGCCCCACAAAAAGATTTTTCAGAAGCTCCAAAAACTGAAGACAAACCAATTTTTGTTAAAAAGAAAAACTTGTTCCCTGGATACAAAATGTTCAACAAATGGGACGCAAGCGAAGTTATTTTGAAAGACTTAAGTTTAATGAGATACATTAACCTTGATACTGTTATTGTTCCTCACACTTTTGGAAGAAAAAGTCAAGGAAGATTTGCAAAAGCAAATGTAAATTTAGTTGAAAGATTAATTAACAAGTTAATGAGATCTGGTCAAGGAAAAAGAAAACTTAGTGGAAAATATATTAGAGGAAGAGGAAGTTGCGGAAAAAAAATGCAAACAATGCAAATAGTTGAGAGAGCTTTTGAAATTATTGAAAAGAAAACAAAAAAGAACCCCATTCAAGTTTTAGTTGATGCAGTAGAAAATTCTGCACCAAGAGAAGATATTACAAGAATAAAAAGAGGGGGAGTGGCTTACTCTTTAGCAGTTGACGTTTCACCAATAAAAAGACTTGATGAATCGTTAAAGAATATTGCTTTAGCTGGTTTTGGTAATTCTTTTAATAAAAAAGTTAGTGCCGAAGAAGCACTTGCTGAAGAAATTATTGCGGCCGCAGCCGGAGATATGAAGAGTTCTGCTCTTAAGAGAAGAGAAGAAGTAGAAAGAGTAGCAAAAGCAAGTAGATGATGACTTCAGCTCTATCGAGCCGAAGGCGAAGATAGTGCGCGTGTGAACGGAGCAAGCCGTTCAGCAAAAGCAAGTAGATAAATAATTTATTTGCGGTTTAATTTTTTATGTGCTTTTTTTAAAAGCACAAAATTATTTTTATAAGGTGGTTTAATGGGACGAA
>CAZJVN010000050.1:0-6093 GCA_964549775.1 uncultured archaeon
ATTAATTTTTATGAACAAATTTCTTCAAATAAGAAGAAAACTTATTTGCTTTTTTTTGTTTTTTTTGTTTTAGTAGGAACTCTTTCTGCGCTAATTTCTTACGCTCTTGGAGGATTCTCAATTGTTGGAGGACTATTTTTAACAATTTTTGGAGTACTAATAATTATTTTTGCACTAATTTCTTATTACACTTGTGATTCAATAGTTACTTTCATGTCTGGTGCAAAAGAGGCTGACCCTTTAAAGTATAAATTATTAATTAATGTTGTTGAAGAGATGAGTATTGCTTCTGGTTTACCAAAACCAAGAGTTTTTGTAATTGAAGACACTGCAATTAATGCTTTTGCAACAGGGAGAGACCCTGAGCATAGTGTTATTTGTCTAACTACTGGTTGTTTGACAAGATTAAATCGTGATCAATTACAAGGGGTAATTGCGCATGAATTGAGTCATATAAAAAATTATGATATTAGAACAATGACTATTGCAACGGTTCTTGTAGGGGTTTCAGTTTTGTTATCTGATTTCTTTTTACGAATAGCTATTCATAGTTTTAGAGGAAATTCTGATTCGCGTGATGCAAGATTTAGTATTATTGTTTTGGTTTTGGGGATAATTTTAGCTCTTCTCACTCCATTAATTGCCGAGTTAATTAAATTATCAATTTCTCGTAAGAGAGAATTCATGGCGGACGCTTCTGCTGTGGAATTAACTAGAAACCCAGAAGGTTTAGCATCAGCTCTTGAGGTAATTTCAAAAGATAAAGAACCCCTTGAAGCGGCAAATAAAGCTACAGCGCATTTGTACATTTCAGATCCTTTAAAAAATACTAAAGGGATGTGGCTAGCAGGGATGTTTAACACTCATCCTCCAATAGAACAAAGAATTGCGACATTAAGAGGGCAATCTAGTTAAACTTAATTTTTTTTGTGAATTATTTTTTTTATTGATTAGAGTTTTTTACTATTTTTATTTTTTTAGATTATTCTATTTATTATATAATCTTCACTAAATTCTTGGAAATCTTCATATTCTTGTCCTGTCCCAATGTAAAGGATTGGTTTTTTTAGTTTGTATAGCAGAGAAATTGTTGTTCCTCCTTTGGCATCAGTATCAATTTTTGTTAGAATGAATCCGTTTATTCCAATGATCTCATCAAATTCTTTTGCTTGGTCAAGTAATCCTTGTCCTGCGTAAGCTTCCCCTACGTATAGTTTTAGATCTGGTTTTGTCACTCTCTCTATTTTTCGTAGTTCTTCCATTAGGTTTTTGTTTGTTTCTTGTCTTCCTGCAGAATCAATTAGTACTACATCTATTTTTCCTGCTTGTGCGGCTTTGATTGCATCAAATGCTACTGCAGCAGGGTCTGCTCCGTATTGGTGTTTGATTACTCTAACATCAAGTCTTCTTCCATGTTCTTCTAGTTGGTCAATTGCTGCTGCTCTAAAAGTATCTCCAGCAGCCCAAATGCTACTTAATTTATTTTTTTTAAGTAAATGTGTTAATTTTGAAATGCTTGTAGTTTTTCCAGCCCCATTAGGTCCAAGCATTAGTATCACATAAGGTTTTTCTTTTTTTGATTTAATTTCACTAATAAGATTAATTTTTTCAGTAATCATCATTTCTTTTAGTATTTCTTTTATTTGTTCGTTTAAAAATTCATCAATGTTTTTTGCACTAACTTTTTGTCCAATTAGTCTTTTCTTTATTTGTTCAACAAGTTCGTGTGCGGTGTCTGCTTCTACATCACTTTCAAGTAAACTAAGTTCAAGTTCCCATAAAAGATCAGTTATTTCAGTTTCTTTTATTTCAACTCCGCCAAAAATTAGTCCTGAAAGTTTTCCACTTACTCCAACTTTTACTTTTAGTTCTCTTTTATCTTCACTAGCACTTTTAATATCAAAATCTTTTAAGGATTCTCGTTTATCTTCCATTCTTTTTTCTTGTTCTTCTATTTCGTTCTCAACTTCATCAATCTCTTCACTTTCTTCTTCTAGTTGTTCTTCTATTTGAGTTATTTCTTTTTTCTCTTCAGGTTTTAATTTAATTTCTTCTTTTATTTCTTCTAATTGTTTTAATTTTTCCTCTTTTGTTTCAATTTTCTCTTTAGTTTCTTTAGGTTGTTCTTTGATGACTGGTGTTGGTTGTTTCTTTTTTTCTTGAAAGGTTTCTTTTATTTTTTCTTCTTTTTTACCAAAAGAAAATAATTTTTCTAGTAATCCTTTTTTAGCAGGAATTTCTTTCTTTTCTTGTAATTGTTCTTCTTTTGTTTCCTCTTCAGGTTGTATTTCTTCTGAAGTTTTTTCATATTCTTGAATAATCTTTTTTTCGGGTTCTTCTTTTTTTGTTTCAATTTTTTCTTTTAGTTTATTTTCATCTTCTTTTTTTACTTCTTCTTCAATTTCAGCAAGCATTTTTGCTTCAGTTTCTTTTAAAATTTCTTCTTTAGTTTTTTTCTTTTTTTCTTCATGAACAACTTTTGTTTCTTGTTTTGTTTTAATTTCTTTTTGAAGTATTGGTTCTTCTTTTTTTTGGGTTTCTTTAGTAGTTTCTTGGGTTAGTTCTTTTTTTTGTTCATTTTCTTTTCCAGAAATAGTTTTCTTTAGTTTTTCACTAAAATTGTTTAGCTTTTCTTTTAAGAATCCAAACATGTCTTTTTCACTTCTGTGTTTGTTTAGCAAAAGTGTCTAAAAAGACACTTTTTTAGTTTTGTGCAGCTTTGCTAAAATTTTTCTTTTTCTCTATTTGTATTTGTTTAATTATGCTTATCATTTGGGTTAGTTTTTGTTGAGCCAATATTATTTCTTTTTCAAGTTTTTGTGCTTGTTTTTCAAGATTAGTTTTTCTTTTGCCTAAGTTATTTATTGTTTCATCAATGTCTTCTTCAACGTACCCGCTTTGTCCAAGACTTTTTTTGCATTTGTCAGTTTTTATTTCAGCTTCTACAAGTATCCCTGTCCCAAGTTTTACTAAGTAATTTCCTTTTTGTTTTTTTATTTCTTTTAGTGCTTCTTCTGTTCCAACAGTTTCTTTGATTGCTTGTATTAAAGTTCTAAAAGTTTTTTGTTTTGCGTTTAGCTTTTGTTTTTCTTTTTTTGTTAATTCAATTAATTGTTTTTCTGTTAATTGTTGTTTCATTTAACCACCTTTACCTCGTCAATAGTTATGTGATTTCTTAATATTCTTTGTTTTCCTCCAATTAAAGAGTATGTTTTTTCTTTTGCTAGTTTTTCACTTGCAGCAATTACTTCTTTTGTGTATTTTTGTGTTTCTCCACTTTTTTTGTATGTTCCTTTTAGTTCATATTTAGCCATTTTCAATCACCTTTCTAATAAATTTAACCAAAGTTACTTATTTATTCCTTTTGTTCGAGTGCTTCATCGATTCTATTTAGCTCAAACCCAGTACTATTTTCTCCAGCAACAAATCCTTTACTATTAGCAATTACAGAGTTTCTAATTAAAGAATCTCCAGTATTTGCTGTTGAGGACCCGCCTTTTACTCTTAAAGTTTTTTCTATAGTTTCTATTTCTTCTACTGTGGCATTAGGGCTAATTACAAATCCTTTGTTTGTGGAAAGTAGTGCTGAGCCTATTGCATCCGTGTTTGCAAGATTAATTTGTGCAATTAGTAAGTTTTCTTTTTTTAGTTCTTCTACAAGGTTTTGTTGAGCTGTTTTTGATATTATTGCTCCGTGGTCATTTATTTCAATTAAGTTACCTATTGCTTGTTCTGTTTTTACTATTTTTACTTTTATTTCTCTTTCTATTTTTTCTATTTCTTTTGATCCAGCAAAGTTTGGTAAGATACAAAATTTGTTATTCATTTTTGCAAAAACTGATAATAATTCACTTCCGTAAAGATTTGTTCTAACAGTTTTAACTTCGAGTGTTTTTTCTATTGTTTTTTGTGCTCTTTCATCTATTGATTCAGGAACAAAACACAAATTATCGTTTGTTAGGCTAAATAGACCTATGTAATTTGAACCTAAAATTTTTGTTTTTGCTCCATTCATTTTCATTCATCTCTTTTTTTTCTAAAAAATTAATTTTTTTAATTAAAATAAAAATAGTTCTCTCTCAAAAGAGCAAACTCTTTTGAGGAGATTTAATTAATTATTTTTTTTCTTCAGTTTTTTTCGCTTCTTCTTTCTTTTCTTCGGCCTTTTTTGTTTCAGTTGGTTTTTCTTTAGCTTTTGCATCTTTCTTTTCCTCTACTTTTTCGTCAGGAAGATATATTTTTGCAAAATCTTTTTCTGGAATTATTTTTATAGTTATTTTTCTTGGGCAGTTGTACATTCCTCTTCCCCAAAGAGTTTCGTTTACTTTGTTACTTATCTTTAGTTTTTCTATTCTTGTCTCTTTAGTTACTGCTTGTTTTAGGAAATGTTGTGCAGATTTTGCTCTTTTTGTTTTTGGTTTGTCGAATGTTTTTGTTAAGTTTACTGTAATTATTTTTTCTTTAAATTCTTTTGCCATTTTTCATTCACCTCTAGTTTTTCTTCCACTTTCCGTGGCTTCCTTTCTTTATTGTTACTTTTGCTTGTTTTCTTTCATGTTGTTCAAATCTTTTCATCATGTCAACATTTTTCCAGGTTCTTTTTTGTCTTGCGTTCCAAATTCTTTTTCCTGCTTTTTGCATTACCCATACTGGCGCGTTTGTTAATCCTGAACCTACTTTTTTTCTTTCACTTATTTGAAAATCTTTAAATTCTTTTTCTTTGTGTTTCGCCATTATTGATCACCTTGTTTTTTTTCTTTTGATTCAGGTTTTTTGTGTTGTTCTTTTTTAACATCTTTTTTAGTGTCTTGTCCTTTTAGTGCGTCATGGATTTCTTTTTTCTTTTTGTCATCAATATCGTGTTTCTTTTCTTTCTTATTGTATTTTCCTGCTTCTATATTTTTTACAGCAATTTTACTTGCTTCGTTTAATAATTTGAATCCTTTTGCAGTTATTTTTCGTCCTTTTGGTTTTGCTTTTTCTAAGTACCCTGCTTTTTCTAGTGCTTGTACAGCGGATCTAATTACTTTTCCACTTGCTTTGTAGTGGTGTTCTCTTTTTACTCCTCTGTTTTTTCTTCCACCGTAGTATGATCTTAATTCTTCAGTACCAATAGTACCTAATTTGTAAGCTCTATAAAGTATGCTTCCCATTCTAACATAAAACCAGTCTTCTCTTTGTGGTGCTCGCTCAGCGTGAACCCCTGTTTTTATGTATGGAACAAAACTTGGTTGTTCTATTTCTGTTTTTAGTTTTTCTGCAGTTTCTTCTATCGTGTATGCTGCAGGCACATCATATATTCCCATTTATTTTCACCTTTTGACAATTTTCAGTCCAAAAATGCTTAATCCCTGAGCAAAGCTCATCGGAAAGCTACTAGACTTTCTAAAGAAGTTCTTAAAATAAAGGTTTATAAATGTGGGGTTTTTGACAAAATTTAGTTATTATTAGAGGTTATTTTGTTTTTGTCTTTTCTCCAAATTTTTTAACAAAACCGCACTCTTTACAAGTAATTATAGTGAAGGGTTCTTCCTTTTTTGTTTGGACGCTTAAGGATAAGCACTTTTTACAGTACTTTGTTTTTAGTTCTTTTGGAATTGAAATTTGGCATTTTTTACCAATCTTTGTTGCAATTGTTAAGTATCTTTTTTGTAATCCCTTATCCTTTGTTTCTTCTGTTAATTCAAACAAGCGATAGATTCTTTCAAGCCCAATTTTCTGGAATCCTTTAAGTTTTTTTTCAATTTTATTAGTTTCTTGAAGTATTTTGTCTTTATTCATGATTAATTTGTATTAAGAAGTTAATTAAAATTAGTTGTTTTTTAACTTTTTTTCTTGAATTTTTTTCATGGCTTTTGTGGGGAATAATTTTGCTATTATTGTTTGTTGCCATTTTTGGAATTTTTCAACACAATCTTGACAAACATCGATTTGGTGGGTTTCATCAATTTTTAAGTGGTTAAATTCAAAACTGTAGTTTTTTATTTCTTTTTCACAGAGTTTACAATTCATTAGTTTTCACTATTTTATTAATTAGGAGTGCGCCCGCGGGGATTTGAACCCCGACAAAAAGCTTGGAAGGCTTTTATGCTA
>CAZJVN010000051.1:0-5851 GCA_964549775.1 uncultured archaeon
AAGACAAAATGTATACTAAAGAAGGAAAAAAACTATCAAAAGAAAGACACAAATTTATGGAAAAATTCTTTTGTCAAATTGATAAAGAAATTGAAGGGGAATTATAAATATAAACTAAGGTTAGGGTTTAGATAAAGCTTATTAATTATTGAAAAGAAGTTTCTTTATGAACAAGCGAGTTAGAGTTGGTCAAAAAAGAAGTACTATTGCAAGAGCAGGTTTAAGGACACCAACTCAGGTAATTACTGGCGCACCAAACAATAAAGAACGTACTTGGGCAAAAAAACCAAGAGAAAGAATAGTTAGAATAAGTGATTATGAAAAAGAAAAACCTTTGAGTAGTGCTTCAAGATATTTGGAGAAAGGAGAAACAATGGAAATACACACTCATGTTCCTCATAAGGGGGTTGCTAGTGCCATTCCGAGTCTTGCTGACCTATTAATGTTTCAATCACAAAAAGGACTAAGAACTTCAATAATTGCTCAAAAAGCAAAAAATGGAGAAGTTCAAGGATACAATTTTATTAGACCCAAAAAAGGGACAAAAAATTTCTTAAAACAGTGGAAAATATTTTTAGCAAAAAAATTTATGAAACACTTAGGGTGGAGAGGTTATCTAAAACTTTACCCAAACATGGCTATTTTTGCTTATGGAATAAAGTATGGGTTTTATGTAAAACCAAATGGAGAACTTAATGAAAAACTTTTTAGTGAAGACTTAATCAGAGCAAGAAAAGAAATAGAAAAAAACGGATTTAAGATGAGATTTGTTCCAAACAAAAATGCAGGGTATAGCTGGAATGGAAGTAGATTTGTAAAAATAGAAGAGAAGTAATTATTATGAGAAAAATGGTTCCTAAAAGATTAGTTGGTCAAAAAAGAACCCCTACACAAATAATTGGGGGTTGGCCAGTTGGAGTTGAAAGGGCGGGTAGCAAAAGACCAAGAGAATTTGTACAAGTGAAAAGTACTGTTCATACAGAATATCCTTTAGAGGTTCATACGGCTTATCCAAAGAAAGGAGAAAAAATGATTATTCATTCTCACTTAGGTTACAAAGAACAACAAAATCCTCTTCCAAGTGCAACTGATCTTCGAAATCTTTTTAGAACAAAAAAAATTGTAAAAACTTCTGTTGTTGCAAATAAAAATAGGGGTGAAGTGAGTGGATACACTTTTGTTAGAAGAAAAAAAGGAATAAGAGCATTTCTAAAACAATGGCAATTTTCAATCAGAAGAGGGATGATGAAACATAACCCTCACCAATTTTATGAAAAATATCCAAAAATTTCAACCTATCGAAATAGAGTTCTTGATGAAAGGTATATTATGCCAGATGGAACACTAAATCAAGAATTATTCGCAAAAGATATTTTAGCCGCACAAAAAGAAATGGAGCAAGCGGGGTTCAAACTTAGATTTGTTCCAAACAAAAACGCAGGGTATATTTGGAACGGAACAAGGTTTGTAAAAAAAGAAAACTAATTCATTTTCTATTTACTTTGGCTTTTTTATTTATTCGACTTCTTTAGTTTCTTCAGAAAAAAGTAAAGAGTTTTTCACAAAATTCATATACTTTCTTACCTCTGGCGATTCAATGTTGTTAAGACTTATTTTGTATAACCTTTCCCTTTCATTGTTGTTTGGAGTGATTTTGTTTATTAGTTCAACTAACCGTACAGCAAGGTCTCCTGCACTTGGTTTTTTTGTACTCATCATCTCTTCAACAATTAAATCATAATCAAAAGGAATTGATCCAATATTTCTTTCTCCTTTCTTTAATGGAGCAAGCACATCAAATCTTGGTCTTACCTTTAGATTGATTAACATTGCAAGTAATTTTGCAGCATCCGTTCTAGCCATTCTTTTACCTAAAAATAATAATGAAAAATCAGTGTACTTTTGGTAGGATTTATTTTGTGCACGAAAAGCGGTTATTTGTTTTTCTACCTCAACAAATCTATCAACAATGGCGGTTTTTCTTTGATTTCCAAAAAATTGTTGAATCGCGATCCATTCCCCATTTTTTACCACTCCTTTTAGCGATTTTTCAATTTCAGGAGTTACTTTTACTAACCCACTTTTTGGTAGAGGAAATCTTTTCTCACGAAGAAAATTAAGTAACTCAATGTATTTTTGGGCTTGTAGATCAGTAAGAGGGATTTTGAATTTTTTAATAACCACTCTAACTTTACTAACTCTTCCAGCATTATCTTTTTTAAAATGAGCAAAACCATAGTAAGCTTTTTTTCGTTGACCCTCTCCAATTAAGGTTGGTTCCTTTTCACCAAAACTTACTTTTAAAAGAGAGGATTGAGTGTGCCACTCTTTTACTTGAGGCTTTGACCACCAAGAAGTTTTCGGTTTATGTTGAATCATAAGAAAGGGTGTGAATAGAAAGTATATAAATTTTTAGAAAAATTAGTTTCTTATGGACAAATTTTTACTAAAATAATTTTTCTAATGTCAAGTAATAGAGCAAGGATACATGCAAGTAAAGAAAGCACTACAAGATCAGAAATCTTTTCATAAGTAATGTTTGCTACACTTGGGCCTAAAATTAAGTAACCTAAAACTATTCCTGCAACAACAGCAATAGAAATTTTTAACCAAGAAGTTTTGATTTCTTCTTTAAGTCCTTTTTCAGTTTTAATTATTTTTTTAACCATATGACAAAATAGAAAACTTTGAAGTATTTAAATCTTTAGAGTGGAGTTATTTTTTTAATTTTATTTTATTTTTCTTTAATTTTTATTGTTTCATAACGCTTAACATTAAGTGTGCCTCTTGTCCACTCATCAAAAGGAAGATTGGCTTTCTTGCATAATTCGAAAAGAAAGTCCTCCTTTTTTTTAATATCTTCCCAAACTGAAGGTAAAAAAGTAGCGCCGTGTGTGCCTTTTTCTATTATTAGTCCGTCTTTGCCAGCCCTAATCTTTTTGATAAGGTCTTTTGGGTTTTTGTAAGGTAAAGGAATCGGGTCAGTTAGGATTGATACCTCAATTTTGATTAAACTAAATTCAGCTTCAATTAATTGAGGAAATCGAGTGTCAGAAAAAGCACTAGCAATCGAATTTTGAATAATATCTTTGTAAAGTGGTTGAAAAGATTCTAAGTGTCCAATACACCCACGAAGATTTTTGTTAATCATTAAAGTAACAAAGCAAGCTTTGTTTTCTTTTAACTTTGCTGGAATTTTTTTTAAATAATTAAAATTTTTTATTTCAGGCAAAGAATTTGTTTCTAAATAATATTTAATTGAGTCCCGAGAGAGCTGTATACATAATTCTTTTTCTTTTTTATTCAATGAAAATGATTGCGACATAACCCACTACTCCCCGTTTATTTCCACTAGTGTCTCCAGAGTTTTTGTAATTTAAAAAAACAGGTTTCCACCCTTTTTCTTTAGCAATCAAACAAAGTGCAGCTATTCCAGTAATCCCACAAGCATCTCCTTTCTCTACAAGAGTTTTTGTATCAAGAGAAATAATTGAATCAATAGTAATTCTATCTACTACCTTTGCTTGTTCATATGGAAGATAATGACTAAGATCAGAACTTGCAATTAAAAGAGAATGATCAATTATTGGTGAAATTTTTTCTGCCAAATCACTTGGAGTAATCTCCCCGTAAAGTGCTGGAATAAATTCAAAAGACTCCACTCCTAATACAGTTTGAAGGAAAGGTAATTGAACCTCGATGCAATGTTCATTATCATTAGAAATAACTTTTAGTTTTGGTAAAGGGACACACTCGGTTTTTCCAAAAGGGGTGGCCCAATACTCTTTGAAAGTAACAACTCCCTCCACTCGATCTTGATGAGCGGGTCCAATAACACAAACTGATTTTGGTTTAATCTCTTTAATAGTGTTATAAACAAGTGAAGCTATCTCTCCAGAGTAAACATACCCTGCGTGAGGAACAATAGCTGCTCTTACTTTTTTTAAATCAATTTTTTTAGAGCCAAGTTTTATTTTTTTAAAATCAGGCTTATTTTCTTTTAACAATTTTTCAATCATTATCTCTAATTGAAGTTTTCCAGCAGGGTAAAAACTTCCCGCACACAAAGCACTTCTAGTTTTCATAAGACTCACTGATTAAATTAAGGGTGAAGGAATTATAAAAAAACTCCTTTAATTCTTTGTCCGCAATTCTTACACTTTCCTTTTTTTGAAAAATCTTTAGTATACACTCCAGAATAATTTGTTCTATCAATAAGTAAAGAATTACACTTTGGACAATAAGTATGACTAAATTCATTCGAAGAGGTGTTCCCTCCATAAATGTACTTAAGCCCGTTTTCTTTTCCAATAGCAATAGCGTTTCTTATTTGGATATTTGTAGTTGCTGGAACAGAAAGCATTTTGTGCATTGGAGAAAAAGCAGACACATGCCAGGGAATGTTTTTGTCAAGGGCAGCAATCCATTTTGTTAACTTGTTTATTTCTTCAAAAGAATCATTCTTCCCAGGAATTATGAGCGTGGTTAATTCTAAATGAACCCCTGCGCTGTGATACTCTTTGATACAAGAAAGAACACTCTCAAGGTTTGCTCCGCAAATATTTTTGTAAAACCTTTCATCAAAAGATTTTAGATCAATGTTAATAGCGTCGAGTTTTCCTCTCAAAGATTTAATTGATTCTTTACTTGAATAACCATTACTAACAAAAATGTTCTTTAAAGAATTCTTCCCCTTAAGCTTTTTTGATAGTTTGAATAACTCAAGATCCCACTCAATACTAATTGCAGGTTCATTGTAAGTGATTGCAATACTTTTTGCTTTTGAAGATTTTGTCAAATCAATTGCTTGCTTGGGAGTTACTGTTTTTATACCTTTAACTGCTTTTTCAAGTTCTATTCCTTTACAAGAACTGATATCGAAGTTTTGACAAAAATCACAATGAAAGTTGCATCCATAAAAACCAAAACTCATAGTCTTTGTTCCTGGCAAAAAATGATACAAAGGCTTCTTTTCAATTGGATCCAAGTGAACTGCACAAGGTTTGTCTTTTGTAATCAAAACCAATTTTCCCTCAACGTTCTTTCTAACCCCACAAATCCCAAATTTTTTTTCAGCAATAATGCAATAATTCCTACAAGAGGTGCATTGAATTAAATTAGAATTTGCTTTAGTAAAGGACTTGAAAAATAATTTTTCTTCATTCATCAAGTAATTCTACATCCATCTTTAGAAAAGGGTATTCTTTAGAGAGATTTTTGTCCGATTCGCATTAAAACATTTTTTTTGTGACGAGGAGAGGAATTATACTTTTCTGCTAAAAAAGAATACTCTTTTTTTAATTCTTCAAAAGAAGGAACTTTTTTTTCTTTTAACAAATCAAAAATTGCAGGGTTATTTACTGCAGCTCTTCCAATCATTACTCCCTTAACACCCATTTTTTTTAAAGAAAGAACAGTTTCTTTAGTATCAATATTTCCATTAGCAATTATAGTTTTTCCAGTTTCTACACATTCTGGAAAAATTGAGTAATCAACAGGATCAGTGTAAGTTTGATTTCCAGTTCTTGCATGTACCACAAAAAAATCAGGATCTGTTTCTTTTATCAAATTTAAATAAACTTTTTTTTCTTTTTCTTCAGGGGTACTCCCAAGACGCATCTTTATTGAAACAGGGTGGCCATGACTTCTAATAATTTTAATTAATTTATTTGTTTTTGCTACCTCTTTTACCATCCCACTCCCTCTACTAAAATTTTGTACTTCTGGAGCCGGACAACCTAAATTCAAATTAAAGCCTTTAAATCCTTCAAATGTTTTAAAATTTTTTATGTAAGTGTTGAGCATATCTTCTCTACTTGGCAATATTTGAATTTGTGTAGGAGTGTTACTA
>CAZJVN010000052.1:0-5229 GCA_964549775.1 uncultured archaeon
CTTAAGGGGGGAAGCACTAAAAGCATAAATAAAGCAATTGATGAAAATTATAATGAAAATGGAAAAGTTAGTGTTGAAATTGCAGAGTACTTTTGCGTAGAGTGTAAAAAGTTTTCAATGAATCACTATTGTTTTGTTTGCAATAATCCTGGAGTGAGATTAAATTATTGCAAACATTGTTTAAAATCTGTTAGTGGAGATCAATGTGGAGTGTGTGGAACTAAAACGCGTCAATCTGGAGAACACGAAGTTGATTTACGAGAACTTGTTGCAAAAGCAAAATTAAGCATTGGAGAAAATATCTTACCTGATCCATTAAAGGGAGTAAAGGGAATGATTTCTGAAATAAAAGAAGTTGAACCAATTGCAAAAGGAATTTTAAGAGCAAGGCATGATATACACATTTTCAGAGATGGAACAACAAGATTTGAATTACTAAATGCAGTAATCACTCACTTTAAGCCGATTGAAATTAATTTAACAATCGAAAAAGTAAAAGAATTGGGTTATGTTATAGATGTGTTTGGAAAAGAACTAACTGATCCTAATCAAATAATTGAACTTTACCCGCAGGATGTTATTGTTAATGAAACTTGCGGAGATTGGCTTGTTAGAGTAAGTCAGTTTTGTGATGAAGAACTTGAAAAATTTTACAAACAAAAAAAGTTTTACAACGCAAAAACAAAAGAAGATTTAATTGGGCACTTAGTGCTTGGACTTGCTCCTCACACTTCAGCTGCAGTTAATTCTAGAATTTTGGGTTATACTAAAGCTAGATTAGGTTTTGGACATCCTTACTTTGTCTGTGGTAAGAGAAGAAATGTTGATGGGGACCAGGATTCGCTCCTTCTTTTAATGGATGCATTACTAAATTTTTCTCAAAAATATTTGTCACATAGAAGTGGGGGAAGAATGGATGCCCCACTTGTTTTCACTATAATACTAAACCCTTCCGAAGTTGATGATGAAGTACACAAAATGGAAGCGTGCTGGGAACTTCCGCTTGAGTTATATGAGAAAGCGCAAAATGTTTGCGAACCAAATATTCCCGTGGTGACTGTAAAAGATATTTTGGGAAAAGTAAATCAATATTCAGGAATGGGTTTTACTCATAATACAAATCTTTTTGATGAAGGACCGAAAACTTCAAGATATATTCAATTAAAAACAATGGATGAAAAAATCCAAAGACAAAATACACTGCAAAAGAAAATAATGGCGGTTAATGCTAAAGATGCTTTGGAGAAAGTAATGGGTTCGCACTTTTTGCCTGATATTATTGGAAATGCTCGAGCTTTCTCACGACAAACTTTTAGATGCACTGCTTGTAATGAAATTTATAGAAGAGTTCCTTTGAGTGGAAAATGTTATAAGTGTGGAAAGAGTTCAATAATTTTGACAATTCACGAGGGTTCTGTAAGGAAATATTTAAAGATCGCACAAAATATGGCTCGTCAAGAAAACCTCTCACCTTATTTAATCCAAAGACTTGACATGATTGAAAAAGAAATTAATTCAGTATTCATTTCAGATGCGGTACAACAGAAAGGGTTGTTTGATTTTGTTTAATTAAACTTTTTTTGACTACAAAAAAAAACAAGAAAAAATATAAAAACACAAAAAATAACTATTTTACAAAATTAATTTTTAAAAAAAAAGTAGTTATATTAAAAAAATAATTAATTATCCAAAAAAATCAGTTCATCGCTTTGAATAATTCTTTTTCAAGCGCACCTTTTATTTTTCCTGCATCAAATCCTAATTTTACTAATCTTGTTTGTCCTTTGATTCCTTTTCCTGAGTTTGTTACTAAAATTAATCCGTACATTTCTAATTCATTTATGTATTGTCTATACCATCTGCTTGTAATTGTCCTTTCACCGAATTTTTTTGCTAGTTCCAAATAAGTTTCAAATATTTCTCCTGAATACAGAACTCCTTCTTCTACTTCTCCGCTTACTTTTCTTATTCCTCTTTTTTGTAAAGTTAATTGAGCTATTGCGTATAGTACTAATTGTTGTTGTTGTGGAAGAGTGGATATCATTGAAATAATTATTTCTTCTTCAACACTTGCTTTAGCTTTTTCAACATGAACTTCATTTAAACTAATTTGTCCTTCGCTGTCAGCTATTTCTCCTGCTCTTTGCATTAACATTACTGCTGTTCTTGCGTCTCCGCTCTCTTGCGCAGCTATTGCACTTGCTAAAGAAATTGCTCCTTGTGTTACTGCATTTGGTTTAAACGCAACCGCACATCGTTCTGTTA
The DNA here is from genome assembly GCA_964549775.1 of uncultured archaeon. Classification (GTDB taxonomy): domain Archaea; phylum Iainarchaeota; class Iainarchaeia; order Iainarchaeales; family JAAZKV01; genus JAAZKV01. The sequence goes on from CAZJVN010000052.1 coordinate 2,266, forward strand.
AAATTTGAGTTAATTCATTTGCATTATAAGGGTTGAAAACTAATTCTCTTTCACACAAAGAAGATTTTGTTCGAGGATCTAATTTTTCTTTGAACATTAAATTGTTTGATATTCCAATCATTGTAATTGATCCGCCATGAAGTTCATCATTTCCTCTGCTTAATGAATAAACTAAATCATCAATATCTTTTACTTTATCAATTTCATCAAGAACTAAAATCAAATGAGCTTTTTTTTGTGTTGCTAGTTCAAGTAATTTTTCATAAACAAACGAAGCACTGTATCCTAAAAAATCTTTTTCTGGATAAAATGATCTTAAAGATTTAAGAAGAACTTTATATTTAGATTCATGACTTCTGCAATTAATGTAACAGGATTTTGAACTAATATTATTTCTATTAACAAAATCATCCAACTGATCCAAAACATGTTTTACTGTACTTGTTTTTCCACTACCAGTTTTTCCGTAAATAAATAAGTTATTTGGTTTTGAACTATTTATTATTGCACTTAATCCTTGAGTAATTGTTTGGATTTGTTTTTCTCTAAAAGGAAGTTTTTCAGGAATATAATGAGAAGAAATAATATCTTTGTTTTGAAAAACCGTGCCTTTACTCATTTGTTTATCAAATAGATTTTCCATTTTTTTCCCAACCTAAAATAAGTTAGAAAGAGAAAACCATATAAATAGTGGTAGTGAGGCTTCCAATTAAAAACTTCCACTACTAAAGGCTTTTTTTATAAAAATTTAATAACTATTTTTTTAAATTAATTATAAAAAAAATAATTTTTCTTTTTTTTTAAAAAAAATTAAAAAAATCTTTTTGTTGTATTTTTTAACTCAAGGGGAGGGCTTTTTATACATTTTGTTTAAAATTAGTGTAATGACGCGCTTTTTAGCGGGGTGGTTAGTTTGAGTTTTTTTGAAAAAGTAATGAAGAAAGAGGATAATGTTAATTTGGATGAGTTTTTGAACACTCTAGACCAAGTTGAAGAAGAGACATATGAAAATGCAGATGCTTTAGTTAAGCCTTTGGATTTAAACACAGATGTTGATGCAGAAGCAATAATTAGAGAAGTTAAACAAGGAAATCTTGTTTTAGCTAACATTGCTGATCTAAACAAAAGAAACAAAGCTAAATTAAAAGAATTATTAGGTAGAATAAAAACTGAAATAAAAGCAATGGATGGAGATATGGCTGGAATTTCTGCTGAAAGAATACTGGTAACTCCTTCAAAAGTTAAAATAATTAAGAAAAAGTAAGGGGGCGAATAGAATGTATCTAGGCAACCCCTTATTGCCTATTAAAATTACTCTTGCGGACGCAATAGCTAAGCTAAATAAAGAGATTAATAAAAAAAATTGGTATGAATTTGAGTTATCCCCATTGAAATTAACTCTTGTACCTTATTTTTTATTTAATTATCACTACTATATTGAAAATGATAATGAAGGAAAGAACGTCATTAAAAGCACTGTTCATGGAATACTTGCAGTGGATGGACACGAAATTAAAATTCGCCCAGATCTTGTTGAAATATTAAAGCACAATTGGAAAAATACAATGCAGGAAATACCAAGAGGAGAATTTTCTGAAAAATATTGTAACATTGATAAAAATGATCAACTTGAAGTGCTTAAATTGAAAACTGCTCAATATTTTAATGTCCCAAAACAAAATGTAGTTGTTTCTGAAACAAGAAGATTGCTTGTCCCATTTTACAGAACAAATGTTAATCTTAACAGCAAAATTTATAATTTGAATATTAATGCTGTAGATGGAACAATTGAAGGAATTAAAGAAATACCAGAAAGACAAAAAGGGTACATGGAAATAACTAAAGAAACTTTTAATGAGTTAAAAGACCCAAAAAGTTGGATTATGTATTCTGCTCAAGCAATAAAAGAATTATCTTCTTTGGCCACATCCCCAAAAAACAAATCTAATAATAAAAATCGCCTTAATAATAACCTAAACAACACCCCTAAAGTTAATTTGTCTATATTTGAATCACGAGGGGTTTTGTTACTAATTATTTTGCTTGCAATATTATTAATTGTTGCCAGCATTTTTAGAATAAAGTTTTTTTAAAAATAAATTAATTCAAACCAAATTTTTTAAATAACTAAAAAAAAGCATTAACAATTTAAATTAAAGTACTTTTACAAATTAACTTGACATTAATGCCCTTGATTCACAAATCTTTGCATCCGTAAGTACTTGTGAACTAATATCAGTCTTCAAAGAGTCCAGTATTTTGTCTTGGTTCCAGAAAAGATTCCATTTTTCAGTGCCTGTTGATTTATCATATATAACACAAACTTTTTCATCATTTATTCCATTTAATACGCTTTCTAATGATTCAATTTTATATATAGAGTAACTTGAATCACTTGAATCAATAGAAATTGTAGCTGGGTGAAGTACATTTCCATCAATAGTTTCTTTTTTAGTAAATGCTTTGAATGGAACTAAAAGCATAGTAATTGGATTAATTATATCATTAGTTGGAAGATACAGAACAGTGCTTAAGTACATTGTTGAATTGGTATTTACATCGAAAACTTCACTTATCCCATAGAAAGTATTACCTAAGTTATAATCATTAACTCTATAAGGCAAAACTTTTGAGCCTTGCACTAAATTAATACTTGTTGTTTCGCAACCATCAGCTAAAGAACTTGCAAAAGCAGTCCAGTAAGTAAATATATCTTTATCATATCCTATAACCTTAAATTCAGAATCTGAAACGTTTAACTGATTTTTATCTTTTATCCTTACAACTAAAGGAACTGCAAATGTTGGATAAAAATTCTTAGCACTTATTGTTGAATTATTTTTTTCAAAGTTTAGAAGAACCCCTCTGTTAAGAACATTAGTAATATATTTTGTAGTTCCAACAGAATTAACAAATTCTTCTGCGAAAGAATCGTTTTGGTCATAATAAAAGAACCAATTAAAT
>CAZJVN010000053.1:0-5156 GCA_964549775.1 uncultured archaeon
CACTCTCAATAACAAATTTTTGACCAAGGTTTGCTATTTCTTCAAGCATTTTTGTTTGAGTCTCTTCATACACTCTTTCGTAAACTTCTGATAAAACAATTTTGTCCGCTTCTACTTCTTGTAAAACTTTTATTGCGTGAAATCTACATCTATGATCTTCTGCAATTGATGCTCCATAAACACAGTGTTTACAATCAAAAATTAGTGCTCTCTTTCCACCAACATCTTTGACAACAAAGTCACCAACTTTAAACCCGCCAATCTTCATAAAAATCACAATAAAAAAACAAAACTTACTTTGAACCCAATCCAATAAAAATAATCATAATAAAAAGAACTTTACTAATATAAAAACAAAACTATTGAGTGTTTTTTGATAATTTTTTTAAATAAAAAAACTCTTTTTGATAATTTTTTGATTTTTGAAAAGATTATTAAACAGGATAATATAATATTTGTCATGAAAAAAGAAAGTGTGCTTGATTTATTTGTACCCTTAACTAATTATTATAAAAAAATTGAAGCACAAGTAAAAACTAATCCAAAAAAACAATTCTTTTTTTTCATTCTAGGATTCTTATTTTTCTATGTGATTTTCACTGCAATTGTTTATGCTTTTCCAAAAGGATTCTTTGAGAGCATTGTTGGACAAAGTGTTAATTTTTTACTTAATTTACAAGGAATAACAACGAGTACAATTATAGGCGAACAATTTGATATTCACTTAACTACAAGCGGAACAATAATTATTATCTCTTGGTTATGCACTGGTCTTCTTGAAATAATTATTTTAGCCTCAACCATGCTTGCTACTTTTGGAGTAAATTTAAAAGAAAAAATTTTGGGAATTATTGGAGCAATTATTGTAGGATTTGTATTCAATTTAATTAGAATAATGGTTACAATAAATATTATTCTTACCCAAAATGCTCAAACTTTTGAACTAGCTCACGATTTGTTGTTCCGAGCAACTTTATTTTTGTACATTATTATAGTTTATGTAATTTGGTTTTATTTATCAATTCAAAAAAACAAAAAATAATTTTAAAAGATAAAAAAATTGTTAAAAATGTAAAAAAAGTATTAAAAAAACAAAAAAGAATTATTGAAATACAAAAAAATTCAAAGAAAAGAAAAAAATCATTCAAAAAGGTAAGTTTATTAATAACCGTAAATAGTTAATATATAACAAAATTGAATTTTTTCAAAAAAATTTTGAAAAATGTGCCAAAAAGTGGCTAAAAATGAAATAGAGTTTATTTTATATATAATATATATAATAAGAATATATAATAGAGAAGTTCACAATCGAGTGTTGGGTGGGTTTGTTTTGATTTCAGAAAAATTATCTGCAATTTACACTAAAGCTGAAGACAAATACTTTGACGTACTTGACTTTTTGGACGGAAAAGGACTACCTGTTTATAAGTATTCTGATTTTTTTGAACAAAAAGGAGTGCCTAGTTTTGTTGTAACTATCGCAATTCTTTTTTTAATAATTATTTTAGTAACTTTATTCTTTGCTTCACAAAATTTAGCAACTAGCGAAATGGTATTAAATCTAAAAGATTCTAGTGGAGCAAATTTAACAAACGTAAAAGTTTCTTTATTTGATGAAAAAACTGGAAATTATGTTTTCAAAGACAAGGTTGTTAGTAGTGGAGACAAAATCCCAATTTCTGTTGCTTACCCTATTGGAACTAAATTAAAATTATCAGCAACAAAAGAAGGGTACCAAACTTATTCTGAAGAAATTATTCTTGGAAAAGAAAAAATAAATAAAACAATTAACTTTAGTAAAAACTTTACAGGAATCACTGCACAATTATTAGTAATTGACTCTGAAACTAAAAGTAAAGTGAAAGACGCAGTAGTACTTGTTTCTTGGGAAGGAACTGAATACAAATTCACTGCTGATAGTAACGGGATTTACAGAGCAACTAATTTTCCTGGAGAAACAACTGTTATTGTAAAAATAAAAGCGGATGGTTATAATGATTTAACACAAGAAGCAACTTTTGTTAGTGAGGTAGAAAAAACTTTACTACTAGTTCCATCCACTGCTAGTTTTGTAGGAAAAGCTGCGCTAGTAATTAGTGTAAGTAATTCAGATAATATTGCAATAAATGATGCAAAAGTTAGCGTGTACAAAGAAGAGACAAATGATTTACTATTACAAGATTATACAAAAAATGGTTCTGTTGCTGGATCTATTCAATCAGGAATTCCACTTAGAATTGTGGTACAAAAAACTGGTTTTTTAACACACGACACTTCAGTTAGTGGAGACACTTACACTATTAGAAAAAGTGAGGACAAAATTAATATTGTTCTTAATCAAGGGGGAACAAAACTTAATGTTGGAGTTAGAGACACCTCACTTGGTTTGAGTCTTGAAGGAAGTGTTGTACAATTATTTACTCTAGAAGGAACTCTAATTGAAAGAGGGGTTACTACTGTTAATGGAGTTGATTTTAGTGGACTTGATCCTGAATCAACAATACTAATCACTGCCCACAAAGAAGATTATTTACCAGAAAGAAAACAAGTTCTTATTGGTTCTACTGAAAGTGAAGAATTCTTTTTAACAAAAGCAGTTGCTCTAAATTCTTTCAGACTTGATCTTTACTCAATAGATTCTTTTGGAGATAGTGTTGGTGGATCAAAGGTAAAAATTAATTTAATTGTTGACGGAAACACAGTTCCTTATGGAGTAGATGTTCTTGAAACAAATATTGCAGGGTACGCTACTTTTATTGCAGAAAAAGGAAAAACTTATGAAATAATTTCAGAAACTGACACAATGATTGGAACAACCACTATTGAAGTTACTGAAAGTACAATAGAGAGTAAAGTTTACATTAACATGACAAAAAAACCAAACATTGTTGAAATGAAATTTTTAGATCCAAGAGGAAACAAAATTACTGGAGACGTTAGAATTGATGCACTTGACGGAACACTAATTTATGATGGAAATATAATTAATTCAAGAATCTTTTTTAATTCTGCAGATAAAGAAACTGTAGAAGTTACAGTAATCATGGTTGATGGAAATACTTTTGTTGAAAATGTTTATGTTAAAGGAAAAGATTACGTTGAAGTTATTGTTTACAATAAAACTGCTTCTGAACTTGCTCCAACAATAGAATTTATTGGACTTGAAAGTGAAACCGGTGAAGAAGTAAATGGAATAACCCCTAACCAATTTTATTGGGCAAAATTTAGTATAGCTTTCCCTCTCGCAGCAAGTAGTGCAGGGGTGCACTTTAGAGCAGGAAATGATTCTATAGAAAATGTTGAAAGTGATACTTTTGCTTTATTTGATTTAAGTTTACAAGGGGCAGAAAATTATTACGGAAAAACTTACACTCCAAAACCAACTCCAGGAAGCGAAATACTAGATAGAAGTAATGTTGGGTATATGGGTGAACCAAATAAGTGGATTGAAGGAGTGGTAACTAAACCTACTGGAACTTACACTGTGAAAGTAAAAATTAGAGCAAGCCAATTCATTTTAGGAAAAGCAAATTTACATTACAGAGCTTGGGCTTCTGTTAGTGATGAATTTTATAGAACTCCAGAGGACGCAATTCTTCAAACAAATGTTATCGCTGATGAAAAATCAACTCTTTACGCAGAAACAAATTTACTTGAATTAACAATGTATGAAGCACTTCCAGAATGTAACGGAACTGTTTGCTTAACTACAACTTTTATTGATGAGGAAGAAAAAGTTTATTCAGAAAGTTTGTTTGAAGCCCAAATGACAAAAAATTATGCACTTGAAGTAGAATTTACTTCAGAAGAAAGCGATTATTTACAAGTTAGTGTTTCTTCTCCTGCAAATTTAAAATTCATTGGAACACAAGCTGGAACATTTTCTTTTATAAAAAGTGATTCAACTGATACAGAATACGCTGATAGTGAGATGGCTGGTTTTTCTTCAAGAACAACAGAAAGCACAAACACTGATTCAAATACTGCTATCTCTTCAGAAGCTAGTGCAACAATTTCTCTAACCCCTGATAGTTCACAAAAAATAAGATTTTATTTCACTGGAACTGCAGAAGGTGTGGGAGAAATAAAATTAACTGCTGTAGGTAATGCTTCTATTGAAAAAAATTTATCATTCAAAATAGTTACACAAAAAGAATTACTTGTAGAATTATCTGAACAAAATGTTCTTGTTGGAAGAAACTTTACTGTTAAAGTTCTTGATAATGATCTAAAACCAATTAGTGGAGCACTAATAAAAATACTTGATCGTGACGGAAAGATGGTTAAGAGTTTACTTGGAGACGGAACTGAAGGAAAAGGATTATCAGGAAATTATAGAATACAAAATGATTTAGGAGTAGGATTATACACTGTGGAAGTAACTCTAAGCGGGTACGCTACAGAAGCAGTACCACTACTTGTTACTACACAAAAAGTACTAAGCTTTACTGATAGTATTGAAGTAAAATTACCAATTGGACAAAAGACAGCAATGGTTACAGAATTATTAACAAACAATTCTGATTTCACTATTAGTAATATTAATGCAGAAGTTAGCGGAGGAGAGAATTTTGAAGTTACTATTATTGCTCCTGCTAGTTTAGGTCCTCAAGAAAAACAAGGGGTACAAATACAAGTGGATTATAATGGAATAGAAACTGAAACAGCAAGTGAGTCAGTTACTCTAACAATTAACGGAATGGTGGAAGGAAAATTCTTAACACAAGTAAGTTCAAATGTTGAAATTATTTACAACGAAAAACTTAGTGAGAGTTGCTTAAAGATTGAACCAAGTTCAGTAACAATTTACTTAATTGGAAATGCTGGAACTACTGAAAGTGAAACAATTGAGGTAACAAATAATTGTGAACAAGCAATTGCACTTGATCATAGAATTAAAGAAAAAACAAAACGTTCAGGAGTAATTGTTTCTGCAGAAAACATTATGCTTAACGAAGGGGAAACAAAAATAATTACAATCACTGCAAACAATGTTGTTGATAGACAATACAGTAAAAACCAAAGTTACAATTACGAAATCACTTGGGACTCTAATTATTTGAAAAAGAAATTAAATGTTAATGTTAGTTTAATTAATCCACTTTTAGCACTAGCTTATCCTGGACAAATAACTCTATGGCTTGCTCAAAGTGATG
>CAZJVN010000054.1:0-4780 GCA_964549775.1 uncultured archaeon
ACGACCTCTTGATTCAAAGTCAAGCGCTACTGCCAACTGAGCTACCCACCTATTCTGTTTACTACACTTTATTTTGTTAAGATGAAATATAGTAACCGCCCCTACTTAAATTATCTAGTCGTGATTTCAATCAAGTTGAATGCTTAACGCTTATAGCTGTAAGAATGCACTATAGCTTCCGCTCCAGGGAAGCGTCACTATGGGAATGTTGTTATCAAGCAAAGCACTCTCAACTTCATGCCGTTTTGCTTTAACCGTTGGGTGATCAAGAAAAACAGCTTTAATCATTTTCTCACTTATTAACAAAATTATTTTAAAAATATACTTACAACATTATTGTTGACAAAATAAAAGCGATTAAACTCATCATCATTGCTAACTTGCATTTCTTTTGAGCTAAATTAAATTTCTTTTTAACAAACAACTCATACGCTTGTGCAAAAATAATTGTAGTAATCAATATTCCTGCAAGGTAAAAGTAATTTAAGTGTAAATAAAAATAACCTGCTAGTGCAGTTAATGGTGAAGCTACATAAAAGAAAATAGTTAATGAACTTGCTTTTTCTTTTAATAGTATTGGAAAAGTTACTTTTACTCCTTTGTCTTTTTTTATGTCTTCAAAATCTTTTGTTATCTCTCTTGCAACATTTGCAAAGAAAGCTGCTAATGCAAACAAAACAATTGTGGGGGTAATTAAATTAACTGCTGCAGCTCCATAAATAAAAGTTAGTGCGGTTCCTAGTGCTACAACAAAATTTCCAATATATTTTATTTTTCTCATTACGCTTGAATAAAGGGTTAGTAAAACTACCATCATTATTGCAATAAAAAAAGTTAATTCATTCATTTGTGCAAAAAATAATCCTAAAAAGTAAAAAAATAATGTTAAAATTACTGCTTGGTTTTTTGTTATCGTTTTGCTAGGGATTGGTTTATTTTTATTTATCTTTGCATCAATCTTGGCATCAAAAATATCGTTCACTGCTTGTCCTCCAGCGCAAATAAAAAAGGCAGAAATCATTGCTAGAATAACATAAAATTCAGAATTAAGAAAAGAGATTTGTGCTGTGCTAACTACAATGGCTCCAATTAGAACTGCGGCAGAAGCCATCAAGCAATTCTCTACTCGCATTAATTGTAGTACTGCTTTTAGTTTTTCTTTTAAAGAATGTTTCATGACAAATTAAAGAATTTTAGTGTTTATATTCTTTTTTATTAAAAGAACTTTAAAAAAAAGTTGTTGAAAAAATAGTAAAAAAAGCTAGTTATTTGTTCACAGCTTTTATGCTGCAGCACTAGCTTTTCTTTTCTTTTTCTTAAGTCTAAATCTTTGTCCACCACATTTTCTGCATTTTCTAGGTTTTCCAGAACCGCATCTATTAGTTGCGTTGCAGGTTTGACAAACAAAAACATTTGTAAATCTTCTTGCAATTGCTTCAGGTATATCAGCCATATTTAACTCACCAATAACAAAAAAAGATAGAGAAACCTTTATAAATCATTTCCGAGAACTTTTCTTTAAAGACAAAGGTAAATTAAAAATTTACTTTAACAGTTTTTTAAAGAAAACAACTGCCCCGATAGTGCAGCGGTCAAGCACATGAGCCTTTCAAGCTTGTAACCCGGGTCCGAATCCCGGTCGGGGTATATCCATAAAAAGTTCTTATTACCCTACTATTTTTGGGACTCAATAACTAGTACATCATTCAAGTATAAAATATTTTCGGAAAAAGTTAGGCACTACATTTTAAGCAAAAACTACCAAATAAACTTGCTAACAAGCAAGAACTAACCTCCTTTTGTATAAAAGAAAGCCAAACCAAAGAATTCTTCAGCAGGGAATTAACTAATTTTTATTATTTTTTTTGTTTTTCATTTTTTTGTTTTGAATTGAAATATCATTGACTTTATTTTCTTTTAATTGTAAGTTGTTGTCATGGTTATTTGTAGGGATTTCTATTCCGCCATATATTTTTTTTGAAGTATAATCAATTAAAATGGTTAATTGGGTAACTAAGTTTTTAATTGATTTATCAAGTGATTCAAAAACTATTTTAACTTCTTGTTGTTGTGCTTTTGTAATTAAAGTGTAGATTATTATTGAAACCAATGAGTTAAATACAATTAAACAAATAAAAGTGTTATACAATAATTGATCTTGAGTTATTATGTATCCATACAATGCTAAAGGCATACAAATCCAAAGTATTATTAGTGGAAATTTTACAAAATTTGTTTTTTCTTAAAACTTCACTTGCAGTCATTTTACTATTTAAATGGCTTTGTCCATTGAGTTCAATTTTTTTGGAATTAGTTTGTTTTTTTTGAACTTGTTGGACTTTTAGGTTTATTAATGTGGTGAGTGGAAATAGTTTTTTGTGATTAATTATGAAAAACAGATATGAAAATATTTTATCAAAGAAAAGTAAAAACTTTAACGTAGATCGAAAAGCATTATTCAAAAAAATTGATTCTTTACTTAATGGAAAATCCTGCGGAATATTACTTTTATCTGAGTTGGATAAAAAAGATAATGATAAAGTTTCAAGTCTCGCATTTAATTGTGACAAAATACATTCAAATTTAGTTATTTCATATTTGATTTCAAATCTTCCAGGAATACAAAAAGATTTGGAAAAAATAATAAAACAAGAATCAAAAAACTATATTCAAATGGTGAGGTGAACAAAAAACATGTTTGAAGCAATAACATTCCTAAAAAAACTACCACACGAAAAAATAATTTCAGACGCAGAAATAAGAGCATTCTACTACGAACTAAAAAACATATTCGAAAAACCTTAAAAGAAGGCGAAACAAAAATATGGAAGAAAAAATTTATGACAAAAAAACATGCGCACACTGCGGAATAAACGGCACAGTAAGAAAAGCAACAATAATATTCAAATACAGCTACTCAGCAAAATGCTGCTACTACTGCATAGACAAACTAGGCGGAATAGAAAACACAAGAACATGGTTAGAAAAAAACGCAAAATTCAACTCAAACGGAAATTTATTATTTAAATAATAATTTTAATAAATCTAATTGAGTTAAAAATTGTTATTTTCTTAATTTAATCATGAAAATGATATATATTGATGAATCAGATGGATCATTTGAAAAAAATGCTTCAAATTCAGATTATTTAGTAGTTACGGCAGTAATTGTAGACTCTGAAATAGTTCCACGATTTGATTCAATAATAAAAAAATTTAGGGATAAACACCTAAATGGAGACCGATTAAAGGTAATTCGTCGTCCAGATTCAACTACACCTCTTGATTATAAAATTAAAATGGTTACTTCTTTGTTTGAAGAGTTAAGTTTTGCAAAAAAAGAAGATTTTTGGATTATCTCAGCGATATTGGGTAAATATTCTTGTTCAAATAATTCAAGAGAAGAAAATTTGTTTACTGGATTTAAATTAGTTATCGAAAGAGCATTTATGGAAATATCAAATAATGTTGATATGGTTAATACAGCAATGGTTTTTATTGATCGACATAATAAAAATGAAATAAAAAAGTTTACTGAAGAAATTTATACTTACATAAATAATGAAGAAAAAAAAGAAGGAAAATTAAGTGAAACTATTTCGCATTACCCTGCTGTTTGTGTAGAAAATAATATCATTGATATTGCTGATCTTGTTGCTTATTCGATTAATATCGCATCAAAAAGATTTTTTAGGGTTTATAATCACTTAAAGCGACATGAAGATGAACTTAGGCATTATAATAAAGATTTTTTACCAATATATTGGAATAGATTTTGTGTAAATTCAAATAATCAAGTAAGTGGTTTTGGAATAAAATATTGGGATTAAGATAAATTTTTTTGTAATGGTGATTTTTTTGGTTTCATTGAAAATGATTATTTCAAAGTTTAATAGAATGTCTTTTTGGAGCAAGGTTTTTGGTGTTATAGCAGTTATTTCCGTGTTTTTGACAATATTTTTTGGAGTTTTACCCTTTTTTGTTGACTATTTGGGACAAATTGAGATTGATAAAGAACCGATAATCGTTTTTCCAAAATTAATTAATCTTGGTAGTGGGGAATGGAAGACAAGTGAAATTATTAAATTGTATAATCAAAGTGATAAAACTTACTATCAAATTTGGACTAAAATAATTATTGATTCAAATTTAATTGATTATAATGATATTCATATAACTTGTAAAACTTGTAAAAATTTAAGAATTATTGAATTTGGTGAATATGCTGCATCAGCTGATCTTTATTCTATTTTTGGTAAAGATATAAATGGGAATAAGGTAGTTTATGTTTATGTTTCAGAATTGGGGCCATTAGAAACAAAAAATTTAGAATTTTCTAATAGTTTTTCTGGTTTTTTAGTTGGTGAAAATAAAGCAAGTTTATTTGTGAAAAGTTTTTCTTTTGAACAACCTTCTTTTGGAAAATCTTCTCCAAACCATGCTGGTTTTTTGGTTGCTCCTCCAGAATATTTTTTCCAAGAAGGAATAAGTATAATTAAGGTAAGATAATTATTGCAGGACTTTTTTTATGGTCCTGCTTGGTTGTTTTGGTTTTGTATTGTTAGCATTTTTATTGTGAAGTCTTTTTTTATTAGTTCTAGTTGTGCGTTGATTTTTTCGTCTAGGTTTTGGTTTAGTATTGTGGTGAATGCTTGTTTGTCTAGTGGTGCTTGGCATTTGTGGCATTGGGTTTCGCTGGTGTCGTTTTCGGCTTGGCAGTTTGGGTTTGGGCAGGTTTTTAACTTTTATCTTTTTTTAAGATATATTATGAAAGAACAAT
>CAZJVN010000055.1:0-4424 GCA_964549775.1 uncultured archaeon
TTATTTGTAATGGGTGTAAATCTTCTGAGTGTTTTGTTGCTCTCATTTTTCTTATGTGTAAAGTTCTATTTGATTGAGTTCCTATTCCCATGTAGTGTAATATTATTACTCCGTCTGCAACAAATTCTTCTACTCCATATTTTCCGTATTGTTTTGAGTCTTCAGCAATTTCAGTGGTTAGTATTGTAGTTACTCCTGCTCGAGAAAGCAAGTAAACTAACTTTAGTATTGCTTTTCTTATTTCATTTTCGTTTTGAAAATTAAATCCAAGAGCAGGTATTGAGTCCACTACTACTCTTTTTGCTTTTATTTTTTTTATTGCTTTCATTATTTCTAGTAATAATTTGTCAAGATCAAATCCTGTTGCAGGTAAAGTGAACTCTTCTTCGCTTGGTATTCCAATTTTTGAAGTTGTTCCATCGATTATTTTTATCATTTGTTGGTCTTCTAGTTGTCGCAAGTTCCATCCAAACCGTAACATATCTTCTCTTATTAGCTCTGGTCTTTCATCAAGAGTGACATATATTCCTGGTTCTCCAATTTTTGCTCCGTTAATTAGAAATTGTGTTGCAAATATTGTTTTTCCAGTTCCTGTTCCTCCAGTTACTAGAAAACTTCTTCCTTCGGGTAATCCGCCTTCTATTAATTCGTCAAATCCGGGGATGTTTGTTTTTAGTCTGTTCATTTTTATCATTTAGTATATTGTTTTTTGAGTTTATTAATCTTTCTTTAGTTTGTTGTTTTTTGATTTTTTGTTTTAAAAAAATAGTTTCCCTTGTGAGTTTTTCACAAGGGAGTTAAATTTTATTTTTTCTTAATAAATTTTTTGTAACCTATCCAAACTATTCCAATAATTATTATTAGAATTACTAGATTTACAATTAAGTTTGGTTCTTCTGCTGCTTGTTGTTCTTTTGGAACGCTTAAGTTGATGGTTTTTGTTTTTGTTGTAGCATCAGTGTCTTGGTAGGTTAATTTTAGTGCTAATTCTATTTGATCTCCATTTTGGGTAGTTATTTTTGTTTTTATTGAATCGACATCGTTTGGTTCTAAACTTCCAATGAATTGTTTTGGTTTGTCAATAGTTCCGTTCCCGCTTATTTCTATTATCATGTATTCAGCTTTTCCTTCTCCGCTATTGAACAGTTCTATTGTTATTTCATTAGTTTGTCCAGTTTGTAATACTTCTTTTATTGCTGCATCAATTTTTACTTCTCCTGAAATTTTAAATCCAATATAGGAGGTGTCAGTAGTTCTTTCTCCTGATGCGTTTCTATAGGATATTTCTACAGGGAGAGTATAATTTTTTAGTGTTGCGTTTCGATTTACACTTAATTTTAGTGTGGTTTGTTTTTGTTCGCCTGGCATTATTTTTTCTATATAAGTGGTTGCTGCTCCAAGTGGAGTGATTTCTCTTTCCACTATTGCTCCAGAAGCGGTGATAGTTCGGTCTTCTTGTAATTCAGTTATTACATCATAAGCAGTACTTGTTCCAACATTTTGTATGGTTAGTGTAATTTCTTTTTCTTCGCCAGGAATTAATCTTTGAGTGGAAGTGTTAATTACTTTTAATGTTGGTTCTTTTCCACTTATAATTATCTCATGATATGAAGTTATTGGGTTGTCTTGAGCTTTTGTAGAAATTGTTATTGGTAAATTGTAAGTGGTATTTTCTGCAGCAGGATCAATATAAACAATAAATTGAGCTAATGCTTTCCCATATTTTTGAATGTTTCCAATTAGTTTAACTGATTCTTCTTTCACAGTAAAAGGATATTCATCTTTTATTTCCACGGTAACCTCTTCTTCAGTAGTATTTTCATTATTTTCTAGTTGGATTAAAATAGTAGTTGTTGTTCCTGGCACAGCTGGGCTAGGATTATAGCTTACTTGGGTTATTTGGGGCATTTCTGCAAAAACTACTCCAAACATTAGAATTATTCCTATTAAAAAAAACATTTTTCTCATATGGTTCCACTTCCTTTTGTAATATAATTTGATATATTATATATTTATATTCTCTCGGCTTGTTGAATTGAAGGAATTTCTTGCAAGTTTTCAAGCAGTTTTTCTAGTTTTTGTACTGAATTAATTTCTATTTTTAGTATGGCTTCTAAGTACCCTGACTTTTTTATCTTAAAGTTTGTGGAAGATAGACTTGCCCCACTTTTTTTTAGTTCAGCTAGTATTTCTGCTAATAATCCTGGTCTTTCAATTGCAATTATTTTGATTTCAGTGGTTCCTTTTTCTTTTTCAAATGCAATTTCCACTAATTTGTTTTTTGGTAATTTTTCAATGTTTTTACAATTTTTTTTGTGAATAATAATTTTTCTTTTTGTAGTTTTTACCCCCACTACATCTTCTCCTGGTAAAGGGTGACAGCATTCAGCCATTTTTATTTTTTTAAAAGATTGAGTTATTTGGTTAGAGTTACTTTTTTTTAGAATTGTTCTCATTTTGAAGTAGCTTCTTATTTTTGATTTTGCTTTTTCTGATACAACAAAATTTAACCAGCTTTTTTGAATAGTTGGTTTTAGTGCAGTTATTATTTCTACTTTGTCAAGATTTTTTAGTTTTGTTTCAATTGGGGAAATTTCGCCATTAATTTTTACTTTCAGTATCTTTTTCCCAATTTCTGTGTGTACTGCGTAAGCAAAATCAATTGGGGTTGCTCCTTGAGGGAGTGGTATTGCCTCATTTTTTGGAGTGAATACAAATATTCTTTTTCCTAAATTTCTTTTTTTTAAATTATCTTCGCCAGCACTTTTTTGCCATTCTATTAGTTGTCTCTCCCAACTTATTTCTTTTTCTAGTTCTTTAAATTTTTTCATTCTTTTATATTGCCAGTATAAGCTTGATTCGATTCGCAAGTGTTGTTCCCAAGTTCTAATTTGAAATTCAATAATATCTTTTCCTCGAAGAACTGCAGTGTGTATACTTTTGTATCCATTGCTTTTTGGTTTTGCTATGTAATCATCAAACGCTTCTTGTATTATTTCATATTTTGAATGGACTACTCCAAGTGCTTCGTAGCATTGTTTTTCTTTTTCACAAATTATTCGAAGTCCATAAAGGTCATACATTTTGTTGAATGATACTTTTTTTAGTTTGTCATAGATTGATTTAAAGTTTTTTGGTCTTCCATATATTTTTACTTTTATTTTTTCTTTTTGAAATATTTTTTCGATTTCTTGTTGTATTCTTAAAATTAATTGTTCTCGCTCTTCTCTAGTTTTATTCACCATTTTTTTTATTTTTTCATAGCCTTGCGGATTTTTTATTTTAAATATATAATCTTGTATTTGCCAATCTATTCCACTTATTCCAAGTTTTATTGCTAGCGGAGTGTAAATGGTTTCTGCTATTTTTATTTTCTTTTCACTTTCTTCTGAACTAATATTTTTTAGTTCTATTGTGGCTTGTGTTACTTTTATTATTATTGGTTCTAGTGTTTCTGTGATTGTCAATATTAGTTCACTTAGTGTGGTTCCTTCAAGTTTATCAATATTTTTTTCAATGATGTCTTCTATATTTGCACATTCTTTTGTGATTTTAGCAGTTCTTTCTCCATATTTTTCTTTTATCTCTTCATAAGTTGTTTTATTTTTGTAAAGTGTGGTTTGGATTATTGCCGCAAGTATTGCTTCTTCATCTAATTGTTTTTTCTTTAGGGTAATTATTATTTGGTTTAGTGTTTCAAAATTTGTATTTTCGTTTCTTTCTTTCACAAAGTTTAATGCATTTTCTTCGTTATTCATATAATTTTTATGAGTAGTTCTTTTTTTAATTGCATTTTCTTATTATCCGATATGGTTTTAATAAGGAAGAGTCAATTATTTGCAGGTGATTTTAAAATGGCAGTTCCTGTTTTTGATAATGTTGAATTTATTAAGTTTCCTGATATTGATGAAGCTGATCAAATAATTTTAGATAAAAGTTTAGTTTCTTTTTTCAAAAAGGTTCCTGAAGGGAAACTTCATTTGACTCATAAAAGTTATAATAAGGGTGGTCTTAAGACTCAACACGAGGTTCATGGAAGATTTATTGTTAAAGGAAAAGAATTCTTTGCAAGTGTAGTATCTTGGGAATTTTTAGATTCAATTCAGAAGGTTTTGGATAAATTAGAAAGGGAAGTGCGTAAATTGCACTCCCAAAAATAATTAATTTATTTTCTCTTCTTTTTAACCGCTTTTTTTGCAGAGGGTTTCTTTTTTGAAACCTTTTTTGTTTTTTTAGCAGGTTTAGAAGCTTTCTTTTTTGTTTTAACACTTCTTGTTGGAGTGTTTTCTTCTTTTTCTTCTTGGAGTTCTTTTCGCATTTGTTCAATTAGCTCCTTAACTGACATCTTTTTTTCGAATACCATTCTAGTTCCTCCAGAATCTCAAGAATCTACGCTTTCTTTATATAAAAACCTTTCCAAAAAA
>CAZJVN010000056.1:0-4324 GCA_964549775.1 uncultured archaeon
GTTCGAATCCGACCGGGCCCACTAAATTTTACTAACTAAAATTAATTTTACTAACTAAACAACTAATTTTAAATATACTAAACACTTTCAATTACTAATGAAACCTAAATTAATAAAACCAATATTAATTCTTTTAATTTTATTACTATTATTAACTAACTCACACTCACAAGATATTTATCCTACCACAATTGGAGAGATGACTACTGAAATTGTACTAAGCGGAAGCGGAGTAATTAGCAATTTAAAAGAAGGAGAGGAAGTAAAATTTCAAACACTAACATTCCAAGAAACTGCTTACCAAAAAATACTTTCAATTGAAGAAGAACTAATAATTAATGGAGTAAAAATAAAACCATCTTATAGTTATGATGAATTTGATAACAAATATGTAAATTTTAATATAAAACAAAACGGAAACTTTGATTATCAAATAAAAGCAACAATAAAAAGAACCTCAATAATTTATGAACTAAATGATTACAATATTGAAGAACCAGAAAAAAAAATAATGGATTATATTACTAATAGTGAAAAGATTGAAAGTAATTCTACAGAAATAATGACTCTAACAAATAATAAGTTAACAAAAAAAAGTTTTCTTGAAACAATAAACAAAACAATATTTTGGGTAAATGATTATGTTGAATACGCTAAAGGGGAAGATTTTAAGAAATATTATTTATTACAAAAATCAGCAATAGAAACTTTACTTGATAAGAAAGGAGTGTGTGATGAATTTGCTAACCTTGCTGCATCAATGCTTAGAGTAAAAAAAATACCTACCAAAGTAGTGATTGGAGTAACTTTTGATGGAAGTGAATGGGGAAACCACGCATGGATAGAAATTTACCACAAAGACTTAGGTTGGATTCCAAGTGACCCTACTTTTAGAGAGGCTGGATTTGTGGATGCAACCCACATAAAACTTGGAGCGTTTAAAGATATTACTCAATCTCTAGCAAAAGCAACTTACCCTACAACAGCAAACGTAACTTTTCAAACACAAACCCTCCCAGAAGTAACAATAATTAATACAAATTATTTTAATCAAGTACAAATTGAATCAAAAACTGATGAAATAAAAACAAACCAATGGAATGACATCATCCTTGAAATAAAAAATCAAACTAATGGAAACATCACCGTGCCTATTACCATAAAAGAAAATTATAAAGATATATTAATTCAAGAAACAAGCCAATCAGTCACCTTAAAACCAAGTGAAAAAAGTGAAATAACTTTCAAAGTTTATCCCTCAATAACACTAACCTCAAATGAAATTGCAAAAGGAACTTTAACCTTTAACTCTCTTTCAAGCCCTTATGAGAAAGAAATAACAATCAAACTTGGAAACAAAACAGATAATGGAAAAATAGTAATTAATGATATTACTCCAATAGCTACTCAAAAAGAAATAATGCTGGATATTACTGCAACAAATTATACTTCTAAAGAAACTGCAATTGACATTAACATAAAAAATGATGAAAAAGAATATTTTTGGAACGAAAAAATACTCCCTTTCACCAAACAAAACTTTAGAAAAATAATAGAAAACACTCAAACTGAACAAAGTGTAATAATTGAGACTCTTACTGAAAGATATGAACAAGTTCTTTATCCAGTACTACAAAAAATTGATATCGCTCCAGAGGATCACAAAGAAACAGTAGTCACTCAAAAGATTAGTGAAAAAGAAACAAACATTGTTCAAGAAATAACTGAAAACCCCCAAATAATACTCTTCGCACTACTCCCAGCTGTGGCAATAATTATTTTTGGATTATTTTTAACAAAAAAACAATACATATAATTTTAAATAAAAGCTTGAAAAACAATAATTAATGTTTAATAATAGAGTCGCAAAGCGACTCCGCCGCGACCAAATGAAAGCCTTGCTTTCATGGGTCCAGTAAAAGTAAACTTTTACTTGGAGCTGGCGTGACGGCTCAGCGATCGTTGTCTAGTGGTTATGATTCGTCCTTGCCATGCTGGTTTCGCCCAGCAGGAACGAAGCACTACCCTTGCTAAAGCAAGGATAAAGCAGTTCTTACTCTAATTCAAAAGAGTGCAAATAGGACGGGGCCCGGGTTCAATTCCCGGCGGTCGCACTAAAAAAATAAGCGGAGGAATAAATATGGGTTTATTTGGAACAGTAATTGGAGGATTTTTGTTAGGAACAGTACTAACATCAATAATTATAGTAATAATCGCTACAATCTTTTTTACTGCAACTCTCTTCATCGTAAGTATGTCAAGCAATTTAGTTTTTGGGGCAGCCCCCGACCCAAATTGGGCAGTACTGGCAGCAGCAATACTTTCAGTAGGATCTATAATGACAGGAAGCTTTGGAAGACGATAAAATATTAAAAATAGTTAAAAGAAGAAATCAAATAATTAAAAAAACTATTTTCTTTTATTTGATTTCTTTTTTGATTTTTTAAATTCAAACTTTTTAGTAACACTCTTTTTTGATAAAACTTTTTTAGCTAAAATAGATTTTATTGCACTCGAAGAATTATTTTCTTTTAGTAATTGATTAAATAATTCAGTAAAAGATAAATAATACGCAATTATTGCTGGACCGAGAGCAAACAACACTCCTCCTCTAAACGCTAAATTTCCTGAAATTGGATAAATGAAAATAAAATTTAATAAAATGTTTGATACAAAAGAAAACACAACAAACAAAACAAAAAACAATATAGAAATTACCCCCAAAATTAAAACTAATGAAATTATTACTTCATTAAATTTATTGTGAGTTAATGCCCAAGAATCTTTTGGGGCAGAATAAATAGTATTTTCTTTAGAAAAATACAAAGGGACAGTAAAAATTAATCTTACAAAATTATAAACTATAATCAAAACATAACAAAACAAAAACAATAAAGCTGCTGAAATAATTAAAGTACTTGGTACAAAAATTGAGTAATAAAAAAGTAAAGGGGTTCCAAGCAATAACAAAATTTGTGGAACTCTGAAAGGTTTATGCAAGTTCCAAACCAAAATGTGCCAAAACTCTACAAAAACTAATGGAACTGTTAAAAGTATTTTTTTAACAGAAAGCATTGTGAAACTAATTTTTTTGTGAGTAAAACAATATTGAAGCAAAACAATAAACCCGACAAATAGAGTAACATACATTACATCAAA
The DNA here is from genome assembly GCA_964549775.1 of uncultured archaeon. Lineage (GTDB taxonomy): Archaea > Iainarchaeota > Iainarchaeia > Iainarchaeales > JAAZKV01 > JAAZKV01. The sequence continues at coordinate 3,160 of CAZJVN010000056.1, forward strand.
CAATAATGTTACAATTGGTTCTACAGCAAAAGTAAAATAATTTTTTTCTAACGCCCATGGCACAAAAACTAGAACTGGAAAAGCTAACCAAAATAAAGCTAAAAACCAAACAAGTTTTTTTAAAGACAAAAAAGTGTATGCTTCTTCAACAATTCTATCAAAATCCATGAAAAAGAATGCATTTTCTTGGATTTAAATGTTTCTAAAAAACATTTTTTAATAAAGTTCAAAAAAGAACTTTATCAAGTAAAGGTTTTATTTGTGAAAAAACTTCATCAACGCTCTTATTCGCATCAATTATTTGAATATTTTCTTTTGGCAACTGTTGGGGCAAAGCCAAAAACCCTTTCCTTAAATTTGTAATAAACTCTAATTCTCTAAAACCATCTTTTTGTTCTTTTCTTTTTTCTTCTTTAGCTCCATTTATTCTATTATAAGCGACTACTGGATCAACATCCATTATTAGAGTTAAATCGGGTGACAAAAAATCTTTATGCGCTGAAAAAACTTTTTCAAAACTATTTCCTTGAAGAGTTTGATAAACAATACTTGAATACTTGTACCTATCACACAAGATAACAAAATTCTTTTCAAGACAAGGTTTGATTACATTATCAATGTGCCATGCTCTATCATCAACAAACGCTTGAAATAATTCATCAGCAAAATCACTAGAAGATTTTTGTTTAGAGAACATCTCTCTAATCTTTAAACCATACGGGCCGTTAGTTGGTTCATCAGTAATCAAAATGTTGTCATACTTTTTACTTTTCTCATAAACATACTCAAAAACTTTTTTTATCATAGTTCCTTTACCACAACCAGGCAACCCATCAAAAACAATAAAACAACCCTTCCCCATACAAAAATCCCCCAAGTAAATTACTAAGAACAAAACCCCTTAATAAAACAATACTCAAAAAAATCTGAGAAAAAAACTAACCCTACTTAAAAATGAGCAAATAACAAGATTTAAAAAAGCAATTTAGGGGAAAATACTTAATAGTGTGGCAAAGCCACCACAAATATAATTTAACAGCGAAGTCAAGCTATGCTTGACGAGCTCGCATGTGAACTGGGCGAATCAGTTCAGCGTTCGTGATGTAATGGTAGCATAAAAGCCTTCCAAGCTTTTTGTCGGGGTTCAAATCCCCGCGGGCGCACT
>CAZJVN010000057.1:0-4236 GCA_964549775.1 uncultured archaeon
AATAGAAGGGAAACCTTCTATTTATCCCTATTTATAAAGGATTTCTACAGAACCTGTTTGGTGTTTTTTATTGCAGGTTAATGAATCAATCTTCATGATTTTTTGGATTTTTTTTCAGTTTTTTCCAGCTTTATTCTCGTTAAAAAAGCTTTTATATTACTTTTACGCAATTATTTTTATTATGGCTGGTTTAGAATTGGTTTTTTTTAGTATAATTGACTTTTTAGTCCTCCTTATTCCTTTTACAGTAGTTAGTTTTTTTGTTTACAAATTTTTTTCAATAATTAGAAAAAAATTGTCAGAAAAATATGAATTAAGTTGGTCAAAATCTTGTCTATTAACAAACTTTATTTCAGTATTCGTTTTCTTATTTTTGGTTTTTGTTTATTTTTATTTTTTGGGTGGAGTTTTAGCAAAACCAATTGACCCAGAAGTACAATACACTTTGATTGATGATTTAATAATAATTGCATTTGCTTCAGTACGAATTATAGTTGCTTCAATTATTGCAGCGTTCTTGTTTTTCTTTTTTGAATTAGTTGCAAGCTTTGCAATGGATTCTCAACTAAAAAAAGGAAAATCAGAATTGTATAGCCAATTTTTTGGGGTGCTTGTCTCTTGCGCTGTTGCGTTAGTATTAATTTTATTTGTATTTGGTTGGGCATTACTTGGATTTTTTATTTATGTATTTTATGGGTCAGTAAATCCTCTTCCATTATTGTTTATTAAAGGGTTTTGATTGTTAATTATTTATAAATTTTGAATTGGTTTGGAGAATTTAGATTAATTTTATTAATTTTAGGTTGTGTATTGGTATGTTGAAAGATTTTTTTCAAGGATTTTTCGTAGCATTCCTTGTATTAATTATATTCTTAAATAACCCTGCATTTGCTTATGCTACTAGTACTCAAAGTATTTTCTTTGAAGAATCAAACCCTTTTACTCTTGGAGAAACAGCTACTGATTTAGTTGATGAACAAAATTCTGACACAACAAATTCTGATAGTGATACTGCCACTGTTGATGATTCCACTGATTCAACAAATGATTCGTCTACTTCTTCTGGTTCAACTGCAGGGTGTTCTGTTTCTAAGCTTTCAGCAAAAGAAGCAAGTAATATTTTAGATATAGCTCATGATGGGTTTGATGGAAAAACAATGAGTGATGGAAAAGGATCGGATAGTAATAATGATGCAGTTGACTTAAACGGACTTGGGTTAATTGCAAACGCTAATGATGGTAACACTGCTGTAAAAATTACTCCTCCAACAGAAGGAAGTGCTGCTTCAAGATATGGAGTATTTGATAAAGTAACAATTACTGGTCCTTGGGGAATTGGTTTAGTTTTAGATGATACACTTAGAGTTGGAAGATGTGAAGGAACAAGTCAAGAGGATTGTAGAATAATGGGGGATGGAGAAAATTATAGAACTTCAGGAGTGGGAATTAAAGAAGGATTCTCAAATGCGTTTAGTTCACTAGGGGATCTAACTGCAAGAACTGCAAGCGGAGTAAGTGAAGAGGATTATGAAAAAATGCAAAACAATGTTTTTGATAATGATGAAAATAACTTAACTTCTTATTCTGTAGAATCAACTGATGCAATAAAAAATTCTTTCAAAACCACAAGTTACACTGCAAAAAAATCTTCTAACTGTAATAATGTAGAATGTGTGATTGCAACTTACTCAAGTTTTGATAAATACTTTAATTCTTGGTATTCAGTGGATATGATTGTTTCTTCTTTTGGGCCAACATTAATGCACAAGGCCGGAAAATTAATGGGGATAGGAAACGTTGCTCCTGAAGGATCATTTTGGAGCAAGACTGGGGCTTTCTTTGATAATGCAGTGAATAAAGCAAAAAGTAAACCTCTAGAAGCAATAGGGCTTGATAGATTAAGTAGATACAAAAAAATCGTACAAGAGTACCCAGCATTAAGACCAGTTTTTGATTCTCAAACTATTCAGAAAAAATTATTTTCTTCAGGACAAGGAGGACTAACAACAGAAATGTTCAAAGCAGATGGAGTTCTTACAAAATTATCTGCAGAAGAAAAGAAAGCTTTCTTTAAAGCATCAGATCACTTGAGATCTTGGATAAAATTACAAAGCTCAAAAGTAAGTGGGCTAAAAAAACAATACTCAGATATTATCAATGATTTAACTTTGCCTTTAGCACAAAGACAAGCAGCGCAAGTAGAGTACGCTAAAGAATTTGGAAAAATAGTTAATGATTATGATGATATGATAAACCTTGATTTCCCTGAATGGTTAAAAGACTCAGGAACACTTTCTCAATTATCAAACTTCAATATAATGAAAGCATCTTATGGGACTGGAGGAGCTAGTGGGGGAGTAGTAAATATGGCTACTGAAGGTTCTTTTAATTTCAAAAAAGCAGTAATCTCTCCATTCAATAAAACTGGGAACTGGAGTGATTATGTAGGAAAAATAACTGATGATGCATATAAAGTTGACAATATGGGAAATCTTTTACTTTACGAACTAAAAAGAGACGGAAAATTATTATCGAGCAATGTTGGAATTGACGATTTAATTAAAAGAATGGGACAAGGAGCAGGGACAGGAACAGTTGCTGTAAAAATTCCAGGGCAAGCAGAACTAATGGAATTGAATGAATCAACAATAAAAAATTTGACTAGTAGAAACATTACAACTGTTGAATTATATACAAGTGATTGGGGCCCAAAAATGATTACAGAAAATGGGGTAACAAGACAAGCAGTATGGACACCGAATGAGTACGCGGCAATGATGACTCAGGATAGAATTGTTGGAAGAGTAGCTAACTCTGAAAGAAACATGGACGAAGTAGTTAACATAATGAGACAAGACCCAAATTATGCTGCAAGAAAATCATGGAACTTGTATGACGAACAATTAGTAAAAGAAAAAGATTTCGTGTTTGATTATTTCAAAAAACCATTCGAAGTAGGAATATGGAAAGGAACAGTACTCCCAATCGCTTACTGGAATCTAAAAAGAGGAGTAGGATTTGAACAAATTTCAGGATACATGTTACCAGACAAATGGTCAGATATAGAAATATACCAAGGAACAGACAAAATATACCAAGACTCATACACTGACTTTTACGCTAACGAAGGAAGCGATCAAGGAGACTTATTCATGAAAGCAATAAGTTCAGGAATATTTGTTTGGAAAATGATGGCTGACGAATTCACAAAAGATATCGCCCCAGTATTTTACGATTCAATAACAAGAGCAGCAGGAAGCGCAGAAGGAATACCAACAGGCGGACTAAGTTCAAAAACAATTACAAGAGATGTTGTTGGAGATGTAGCATTTTATTCACACAACGAAAACTGTTCAGGATGCAGTGGAAGATTTGATGTGGACTCACAATATATTCAACTAACAACTTCACTCCCAGTAAACATACAAGCATTTTTAGTAGAAGCAGTGGACCAAGCAACAGCCCAAGAAAAAGGAACAACACTAATAGCATTCACTCACCATTCTGATATTAAAGGAAAAACAGCAGACATTGAAGGGGACAAAATTGCGCTAATACAAGCACGTTCAGACGGAACAACTTGTGAACAAGCACTAAAAGAAACAGGTTTAGGTTTTGTTAATCCAAAAATAGCGGGGTTAGTTTTAGCAGGAGGGGAAACATTCTCTTATGCAGTTTTCGGTTTAGGTGCAGGAATAACAGCAACAGCTTTACAACAAGTAATGTTTACAAGAAAACTACAAGATTGTGTAGATGATCTAGATGGGTACTACATTCACTTCTTTTCACCAGCTTCATACAATAAAACAACTTCAAAACAAACAGTGTCAAACGAAATGATTACTGACTCAATTTCAAAACTAAGTGAAGGATTATCAAAAACAATTTCAAGTTCAACAGAAACAGGAAACCCAATTTCAGATTCACTACAAAAAATAAATGCAGACTTCCAAAATTTTGCTGACCAAGCAAACAATGATAACATACTTCAAGCAAATATCCAATTACTTCCACCAAGTAAAGGAAAAGTAACAGGAAAAGAAGTATTCTATATTTGGTACAAAGAAAATGCAGCTACTTCAGGATATAAAACAGAAGGAAAGCTAGTAGTAAAAGATGGGAATAAAGAATTAATTTTTGATAATGAAACAGGAGAATTAAAATACAATGGAAAAACAATTCTTGGTTCAGATAAAGCAGATCACACAAGAATGGCAACCACTCCAAGTGATAATA
>CAZJVN010000058.1:0-4110 GCA_964549775.1 uncultured archaeon
TTAATGTTCTACTTTGGTCACAAGTAGGAACCATGTCTGAACCAAGAACACAATCCATTGGCATTATATTACCAAAAGTTGCTTTCCATCCAATAACATCAATTGATTGTTTTCCCATCAATCCAACGTTTTGGTATATTCCTGAATTTAATACTACAATTAATTTTCCACCTTTACCAACATAGTTTTGTAAAGCTTGACCTAAAGCAACTGAAACTCCTTTATCAGAAGAATTACTTTGATCGAACAAAATTATGTCATATTGGTGTAGTTCTTCAGAAGCAGCATTACCAAATGTTGATGCTTCTCTGATTCTGTAGTTTAACATATAAGATAAGTTGTCTAAAACTATTTTTTCTCCCAAACTTGGTGCTCCTATTACAAGCACTTGTAAATGAGAACTTCCTTTTGGAAGATAAGGAACTTCTATAACTCCAAAGTAATTAAGAGAAGCAACACCAATGATAACTAATAGAATCAAAGGTATTAATCCTTCTAAATTAAATCGTCTAACAGCTCCACCCAAAGGTGCCCCTGCTTCTGCTCCACCATCATCTGGATACATCAAATTTCACCCTCTTTTTTAACTTAACAGGATTAACCCGTTAATAACATTCTGTTTTCCGGAGTTTTTAATCATTTCGTTTAACTCAAGAAAGCAAAATACTTAAAAAAAATAATACTTTTGAAGTTAATAAACCTTTTTAATGAAAAAAAATTATTTTTTATAAAAAAAATTATTTAATTTTTTAATTAATTAGATCAATTATTTTTTACTTTTTTTTTAAAAAAAATTATCTTCCAAGTATTCCATAGTACATTCTTTTTGCGATGTAATAGTAGTTATTGTCTGTAACATAGTATTCTATTGGGTAAGCATAGTATGCTACTCTTTCTCCAAGTCCTGAAGCTACAATTAGTGGAACTGTTTTTCCAATATTTTCTGTTTTACCAGCAATGTTTCCGCCAAAATCAAGTGTTAAAACAACATTACTATTTGAAGAATTTGGGAATTGTTTTACTACTGCAAAGTCTCTTTCTTTAGAAATCTTTAAACCTAGTGTTGGACTTAATCCATAAATTAATGTGTGGTTTCCTGTTGGTTCTGTTTTTAATGCACCTACTGTAAATAAGTTTTCATTACAAGTAACTTCTGCGCAATAATTGTTAATGTATTTTAGTCCTAAAAATTCATCAAAATAAAGAACTTTGAAATCAATATCTGTTTCTTTTACTCTAACCCAAGGATTTGTTGCAACTGATTTTAATTCATTAACATCACTATAATTTTTTTGTTCTTCTTTAATTGTTTCTACCCCAGCGTCCCCCACCCAAACTAGTCTTCCTCCAGTTTCTGCGTAGGTTTTGAACATTTCAAGTTGATCATAAGATAATACTCTTGCTTTTTCAACAATAACTAATTTGTAAGTTTTTAAGTTCCCTAAAGAAACTCTATCAATGTGAACTAAATCCACTGCTTTTGCGTTAATCATATCAGGACTAAGTAGAACTTCTCTTAATTTTTCAGGATCTCCTAAACCACTATCTCCATAAACAATAGCTACTCTTGGTGATCCTAAAATGTAATCATAAACCTCACAAAAATAAGGAACGCTATTACATTTTACTAGCCCCCCCCAAGTGGCTACAAACAAAACTACTACTATAAGTAGAACTAATCCTAAAACTTTGAAAATTATGTCCATTTGTTGAGTATCCATAAAAATAACCTTTCAATAAATTTTTTTAAAAATAATTACCCTATTATTATATTCAACTTTATCCAAATACTTATCTCATTCAAAATAATCTTTAAAACAAACAAAACACTACTTTTTTAAAGTATCCTAAATTATACTTCTATAACAATAAATGTATTTAAGATATATAAAAATTAATGGGTGAACAAAAAAATGGTTAAATTTATTAAAAACAAATCTACTGAAAGCGGACCTAGTTCTGCAATTGGAATAATGCGGTTCTTTGATGCTAACACAAAAAGCCCACAACTAAACCCTTACTTTGTAATGGCCGGAATAATAATTGTAGTAGTAGCAATGATTGTAATACAAATTATAATGTAAATTAAAAATTAATAAAAAATAGAACTTTTTAGTTTTTTATTACTTAATTAAGCCAAATTTATTTTATTAAATCAAATTTGTTATATTAACACAAATTTATTGTATTAAATTAAATCAATTTGTATTTTTATTTTCGCTTTGTTTAATTCAACTTCTTTTACTTTTTCAGAAAGAGCAGGAGTTTGTTTTATTTCAATTGCTTGAACAGCTCTTTTTATTTCACCAGCAAATTCCTCTACACTTTTTTTAATCAATTCATCACTTGAATCAATTGTTAAAATTATTTTGTTTTTTATTGTCAAATTCATTTCTTTTCTATAATCATTTATTTTTCTAATTAATTCTCTTGAAATTCCTTCTCTAAGTAATTCTGGAGTAATGTTAGTGTCAAGAGTAACTAAAATTTCAGAAGAATCTTTTTCACTCAAGTTCCCTTGTTCAATTTCTTTTACATTTAATTCATCTTTAATTATTTCAAGTAAATCCGAACTTAATTTTATTTTTGCTCCGCTAAAAGATAATTTTGCTAAAGCTTGACGTATTGGAATATTTGCTTTCTTTCTCTCATCAAGCGCTTTACTAGAAACCTCTCTTACCACAACCATATTTTTTTCAAGTTCAATGTCAATTAATTTTTCGTTTACTTTTGGCCAATCATCTAAGTGAACTGATTCTTTCATATTAGTGCAAGATTTTCTTAAAGATTGATAAACTTCTTCTGAAATGAATGGAGCAATTGGAGCCATTACTTTTGATAAATTATTTAATGAATAAGCAAGTGTAGTAATTGCTTGATTCTTTTCTACTTCATTATCACTTTTGAATCGATCTCTACTTCTTCTAACAAACCAAGTAGATAAATCATCAATGTAAGTAACAAGATCGGCACACAAATTTATTGTATTATAGTCATCCAAATATTCTGTCGCATTTTTTACTAAATTATTTGTTTTACTAATCATCCATTTATCAAGAACGTTTGTTGATGAATCATCATTTGCATCAACACCTGTCGCTGAAAACAATTCATAAAAGTTTTTTACATTTGCAAGAATCATTATTACTTTTCTGTGCATTTCTTTTACATTATCTTCAATAAAGTTCAAATCTTCTGCTCTCATTAATGCTGAAGACATTAAATATAATCTTAGCGAATCTGCTCCATATGTTTGGAAAATTTTGTTTGGGTCAGGGTAATTTCCTTTTGATTTTGACATTTTTGTTCCATCGCTAGCAAGAACTGTTCCTGACACTACTACATTTTTGAAAGGAGCTTTGTCAAATAATAATGTTGACAAAACGTGCATGTAGTAGAACCATGCTCTAACTTGTGCAATGTATTCTGAAATAAAATCGCAAGGAAAATTTGTTTCAAACCATTCTTTGTTTTCGAAAGGGTAGTGTTTTGCTGCGTAAGGCATGCTTCCTGATTCAAACCAGCAATCAAGAACTTCAGGAATTCTATTCATCATGGCTCCGCAAGAACATTTCAAATGAATTTTATCCACAATATGTTTGTGTAAGTCAACCGTGCCTTCAATTTTTTCTATCGCGTTTTGTTTTAATTCATCTACACTTCCAATAACTTTTACATTACCACATTTTTCGCATTTCCATACTGGAATTGCTGTTGCCCAAAATCTGTTTCGTGAAATACTCCAATCCGGAGCGGTTTCTAAAATATATTTGAATCTTCCTTCTTTAATATTTTCAGGATACCAATTAATGCTTTCTGCAGATTTCATTAATTGTGGTTTTACTTTTGTAATATCAACAAACCAAGAATCAACTGCGTTGTAGATTAATGGAGTTTCGCATCTATAACAAAACGGGTAAGAGTGAGTGTAACTTTTTTCTTCAATTAAAATTCCTCTATCTTGTAAATCTCCTAAAACGTCCGCGTCCACTTTTTTGAACCATTTTCCCTTCCATTGAGTGGGCCCCTCAATTAAGGTTCCATCATTTCCAATATGTTGTATTATTGGTAAATCATATTTTCTAATCATTTGATAATCAAATTCACCAT
>CAZJVN010000059.1:0-4102 GCA_964549775.1 uncultured archaeon
CAAACAGATCTGCTAAAATCTTTTATTGATTGGATATTAAGTTTTTTTAAATAAAAACCCCTTGATCAATAAATCAAATTCCGATTTTTTTACACAAATCTTTTTTATTTAAAAAACACCCACCACAATTAGGTTTTTTTGCAGTACAAATTGCTCGTCCATGAGTAATTAATAACCCATTAATTTTACTCCAATCTTTTTTTTCAAAAAGAGCAATCAAATCATTTTCAACTAGATTTGCCGATTTAGCTTTAGACAAACCAATTCTCTTTGACAATCTAAAAACATGAGTATCCACCGCAATCCCACTAATTATTCCTTTATTTGCTAAAACTAAATTAGCGGTTTTTCTACCAACACCTGGCAAAGAAACTAAATCACTCATATTAAGCGGAACTTTTCCATTAAAGTCATTTTTTATTTTTTTGAAACAATTAATCACATTTTTTGATTTTGTTTTATAAAAACCAGTTGAAAAAATTTCTTTCTTAAAAATTCCAAGTTTTGCATTAGCAAAATCGTCAACAGTTTTGTACTTTTTAAATAATTTTTTTGTAACTCTATTCACTTGTGAATCAGTACTTTGTGCCGACAAGATAATCGCACAAAGTAATTGTGCTTCAGTTTTGTAATTTAAGAAAAGCTTTGGAACTTTTTTGTAATTAGTCTCCAATTCAAAAAAAACTTTTTTTGCAAACCATTTTTTGTTTTTATTAAAATCCATTAAACACCACTAATATTCTAATAATTTCTTTTGATACCCCGAATTATCTTCAAAATTTGATACCTTAACCCCAATTCGTCTAATATTTGAAAGTGATTCTTCCAAGAATAATTTTAATAAAAAATATTCTGCTTCTTTCAATTCATCAATTGTTAAAATTTTTTCAGGAATTGTTTTTGATTTAGTAATTGTTTCATAATTTTGATTTACTATAATTAGTGACACAGTTTTAAATTGTTTATTTATTTTAAAAACTTGCTTAAAAACAAGATCCGCTAAAAAATCAACTGTTTGTTTTGCTTCATCAAAATCCCTTGTATCTTTTTGTAAAGTCATCATTCTTGAAAGTTGTTGTTTTTCTCGGTTTGGTAAAACACTTCTATTATCTCTTCCAAAAGAAAAATCAAATAATTGTCTACCTTTAGCTTCACCAAATAATTTAATTAATTTTGGTAAAGAAGTATTTCTCAAATCCGAAATTAGGTGTATTTTTTCTTTATCCATAATCTCTTGAGTTTTTGGCCCAACTCCTAAAAGAACGGATACTTTTTGTTTTAATAAAAACGAATCAACTTCAGTAGGAAGAATAGTAAAAAAACCATCAGGTTTTTTGTGACTCGCCGCAATTTTTGCAAGCATTTTGTTTACACTAAGACCAATTGAACAAGTTAGACCTAATTCGTTTTTTATTCTTTGTTTAATTTTTATACAAACTTCATTAGCTTTTTCAAAGTCTGAAGGGTTGGTTAAATCAAAATAAGCTTCATCAATTGACACTTGCTCCACAGTTTCTGAAAAAAAATCAACTATCTCAAACACTTTTTCTGAAACCTCTTCATAATACTTTTTATCTGCATTAATGAAAACTACTGAAGGATCAGCAAGTTTTTTTGCTAATTGAAGGGACATCCCCGAACTAATTTTTAATGATCTTGCTTCATAATTGCAAGTTGCAATTGCTCCAGAATTTTCTCTTAAAGACGGCATTACAATTACCACTGGTTTGTTTCTTAAAGAAGGATTTCGCACAATCTCGCATTGAGCATAAAAATAATCCAAATCCAGTAATGCAATTATCTTATCCATAACAAACTAATAAAACGAGATTCTTTTAACCATTAGCAAATATGAAATAAATAAGAAAAAGCAAATACTTGGCGAGATTAGTTAAAGTAACTTAAAAATAGAACTATAAGTTGTGATTTGATGAATATTAAAGAGAAAGAAAATAGAGTAAAAGAACTTTATGAAAAATATCCTTACCCTTCTAGAGAATCTTTGTCGAAAAAACAAGCAGAAAATTATGTAAATTGGGTAAACAAAATAATAGAAAAAAAGAAAGATTTTTGGAACGAAAAAACCATTTTAGAACTAGGTTGTGGGACTGGCGAACTTGCTTGTGGTTTGGCCCTAAATGGGGCAAAAGTTGTGGCAATTGATTTTAGCTCTTCTTCAATAAAAAAAGCAAAAGAAAACGCAGAAAAATTAGGAGTTAAAATTGATTTTTTAGAAAAAAATATTTTAGAAACAGATTTTAGTAAAGAATTTGATATAGTTATTGCTTTAGGAAGTTTACATCACACAGTGAATGCAAAAAAAGGTTTTAAGATGGGGGTGAAACATTTGAAAAAGAATGGATTAATAATTATTGGATTATACAACAAATATTCTAGAGCACGACACAGAATGAAAAGAGTTGTTCTAAAATTAATTTGTGGGAATGATATTGAAAAAAGAATAATGCTTGGAGAAAAATTGTTTAAAGGAAATAAATCCAAATCCTGGCTTGCTGATAAATACGGACAAGTACATGAAAGTTATCATAACATTAATGAAATCCTTAATTGGTTTGAAAAAGAAAATATAACTTACATTACTTCAAATCCAAAACACAATTATCCGATAATTGACGAAGTAAAATGGTTTTTATTAAAAAAGAATGCCTTTTTTGTAATGGTTGGAAAGAAAAAATAAAAAGAAAAATTAAATTATTTTTTTAAACAATTCTAGTGTACAAAAAGTAACATCATCTTGCAATGAATACTTATTAATTAGAAAATATATTAGCTTGTCACATGAGAGAAATGTTCATGTGAAACAAAGTTGAGTCGAGGGGTACAACCAATACCAGGTCGATGGTTTCCCAACAGGTAATTTTTGTGTACCCCTTTCGACTCAAAATATAAAACTAATTTTTTTGTTCTTTTAAGAGTAGTACTTTTTTTTAAAAAACATTCACACCCTAAAAAAGAATATAAACCCAGCAATACAAAGTAATAATTATTAGAGGTGTTTTAATGTCGAAAGTAATTGTATATTCAACAACAACTTGTCCATATTGTGTGATGGCAAAAGATTGGTTAAAGGGAAAGAAAGTAGAATTTGAAGATGTCAACGTAGGAATAAACCAAGATAGAGCAAGAGAGATGATTCAAAAAAGTGGACAAATGGGTGTGCCAGTACTTGATGTGGCAGGATCAATAATTATTGGATTTGATAAACCAAAAATTGAAGAAGCTCTTAAAAAAAATAAACTAGTTTGAATTCTAAAAAAACTAAAAATAGGATAGGGCCAAAAAATGGCTCTATTTTTTATATTTTTAATTTACCGCTAAAATATTTTTGATAAACTAAACTAAATACTTCAATTACAATTAACAAAAATACCCAATCCCTACTCAAGTCAATTGTAACTAAACCTAAAATGAAAAGAATGAAAGAGAATGCTAAAATTGCTATCCACCAAACTGCCCCTAAAAGTAAGGCTTTTTTCCACCAAACATTCATGAATAATCCTCTACTTCTAAAATGAGTTTGAGGTTCATTTTCAATATCTTCTTCTGGAAGTTGTTCAATTGGTTCTGAATTTTCATCATATGCTTCTTCTGATTGATCATCAAACTCTTCTTGACTCTCTTCTGGGTTATCTGAATAATCATCCGCATTTTCTTCTTGTATTTCTTCTTTTTGATTTCTTTTTGAGGGTTTTACTTCCTCTTCATAATACTCTTCTTCTAATTGTTTTTTCTTTGCTCGATCATATCTACTTTCTCTTGGATCATAAACATTATCATAACCCCGTGCAGGAAATTTTTGATTAGAAGGAATATATACTGGTCTTTCTACAATAAATGTTTTTACTCTAACTTCTTTTTCTTTAGGTCTAATTAATTTTTCAATCATCCCCAAATGCGACCCAATGTTAGTGGGCTTAGTGTTTTTTGCAAAACTTCTCTTAGCAACTTTGCTTGTTGATTTAGATTTCTTCTTCTTTAAAGCCATGACAAGAAAAGGAAAAAGGAGTATATATATTTTACTTATTGAAAGGCGGTGTAGAAATCCTATTGGATTTGGATTTTGATCCAAATTTTTATTGTT
>CAZJVN010000060.1:0-3836 GCA_964549775.1 uncultured archaeon
GTTCACTTAATTTTAATGTTTTAGTGCTTCCTGAACTTAAATTTGTGTTATAGTACGGGTGGGGTTGATCTCCAAGAGTAACAGTAATGTTTTCAATTCTGTCTCCAGTATTGTTTGTTAATACTATTAGTCCGTTAGCGTCTTCTCCGGTTCCAATTAAAGAACTTGTAACTGCTAAAGGTTGAGTGGATAAATTTAATTGTTGAGATCCGCTAGTAATTTGTCCTGAATTATTATCAAATATTCCAAGAACAAGAGCAACAACAACTAAAGAGATTACTATAACAATTGCAATAATTACAAGATACTCAATTGTACCCTAAAAATATTCCTCCAAGTATAAAGAACCACAAAAATTTGGATTGTGAATACCCATTAAAGAAACCAAAACTATAATACTCTAAAAAAAATAACCAGTTTTTTCCGGCTAAAATAAAAAAAATGACAAGCAACATTAAGAGAATATAGACTAATAAGTAACTTTTCAAGTTTTTTATTGACTTTAATTTTTTTATCAAATAAATCACTAAAAGAAAGATCCATTTTTTTATTCTAACAAAATTTTTACTCTTTTTATTCCTGCAGCTACTGCTTCTTGTTTTGTAATTTTAAATTTACCCATTTCCTTGGTTGTTGTAACATGTGGTCCTCCACAAATTTCTTTAGAAAATATTTTTCCACCTTTTTGTACAGTGTAAACTTTTACTTTGTCTCCATACTTTGAATCAAACACTCCATGTGCATTAGCTTTCTTTGCTTCTTCAAGCGACATTATTTCCATTATCACTTCACACTCTTTAGAAATTACCCCATTCACCCATTCTTCTATTTGTTTAAGTTGTTCAGGAGTTAGTTTTTCTTCTGAATTAAAATCAAATCGTGCACGTTCTGCAGTAATATTACTCCCCTTTTGTACACAATTAGGATTAACAAATTTACGAAGTGCTGCGCTAAACAAGTGAGTGGCTGTGTGAAGTTTGGTTGTCTTCTCACTATCATCAGCAAGTCCTCCTTTAAATTTTTGTTCCGCTCCAACACGTGAAAGTTCTTGATGTTCTTTAAGCAGTTTTTCAAAACCACTTGAATCAACACTAAATCCTTTTTCCTTACAAATTTCTTGAGTCATTTCAAGCGGAAAACCATAACTTTGGAATAAATCAAATGCTCCTTTTGCATTTAATTCTTTAACATTAGCGCTAGATAAAAATTGTAACTTCTTTTCAAGAACTTTTGTTCCGTTTTCTATAGTGCTTGAAAACTTTTCTTCCTCTTTAACAAGTTCAACATAAATTCTTTCTTCATTTTTTTTAACTTCGGGATAAGTTTCACCCATTAGTTCTACAATTACTTCTGCAATATTTTTACAAAATAAAGTATTGATTCCAACTAATCGTGCGTGTCTTATTGCTCTTCTAATAAATTTTCTTAACACATACCCTTGATCAACATTACTTGGAACTATTTCCTTCTCATCACCAAGAATCATAACGCTAGCTCGCAAATGATCAGTAATAATTCTAACACTTTTTAATTCTTCTTTTGTTAAAGTCTCATATTTTTTTCCACTTAATTCCATTACTTTTTCAAAAATTGGTTTAACTGTATCAACTTCATAAACATTATCAAATCCGTTTAGTACTGCAACAGTTCTTTCAAGACCCATTCCAGTATCAACATTTTTTCGCTCCATCTCAACATACTTTCCTTCAATGGTTTTGTTGTATTGCATAAATACATCATTCCATATTTCACAAAAAATTCCTTCTTTATTATATTTTTCAAATTCAGTAGTACTTTTTTCTTGAACATCTTTTACATGATAATATGTTTCAGAATCTGGTCCGCAAGGTCCAGTAACTCCAGCAGGCCCCCACCAATTATCACTTTTTGGTAAAAAGTGAATTCTATTTTTGCTTACGCCTAAATTAGCCCAAACCTTATCAGCAGTATCTTCTCTTGGAGCATCACTATCTCCAGCAAAACAAGTTACACTAAATCTTTCAATAGGAATATTAAGTTCTTTTGTTAAAAACTCAAAACTAAATTCTATCGCTTCTTTTTTGAAATAATCTCCTAAAGACCAATTTCCTAGCATTTCAAAAAAACTTAAATGCCAAGCATCCCCCACATCATCAATATCTCCAGTTCTAATACATTTTTGACAACTAGTTAATCTAACCCCTAAAGGGTGTTTTTCTCCCAAAAGGTAGGGTACTAAAGGGTGCATCCCGGCAGTAGTAAAAAGAACAGTAGGATCATTTTCAGGAATAAGAGAAGCAGAATCAATAACTTTATGCCCTTTTGATTCAAAAAAACTTAAGTATTTTTCTCGCAAAACTTTACTAGTAATTTTCATAAAATAATTAAACTCAATTAATTTTATAAAACACTTCTTTGAACCAAAAAAGGATTCATTTTTATTAAATGAGGTTGTTGTATTATTTATGGAACCTAAGAGAACAAGGATAGTGCTTTCTGAAAGTGCGAGAAATTTTATTGCTGCAGAAAAAGCACTTGCAAGAAAAAAAGTCCCTTACAAAAAAATTGAAAGATATAGAAGAATTGCTTTACAAAAAATAATTAAAGGATTTGAACAACCCTTAATTGTAATGAACACTTACTCAAAAATAGGGGTTCCAATTTCTGCTCAAGAACAATCAATTCTTGAAAAGAATCTAAAAAGATTAGACCATCAAATTGACGCATTTTTAGTTAGAGAATCAGCATTTTTGCACACAAAAGCGTATGAACAAAATAGTAAAGACCGAATAAAAAAATGTTTTGCATTATCTAAATTGATAATTAATGGAGCAATGGAAATTGAATTAAAAGGAATAGTGGAAAAAGGATTTACTCACAAGGTTTTTAGAAAAATTCAACCATAAAAAAAATAATTCTTTAATTTATTTTCTTATAGGTTTTTTTACATAAAAAGTGTTAGAAACAAAACCGCTTTTTACTAACCCTTTATTTTCAAGAGCTTTTGTTTCTTCAATTAATCTTTCTTTCAAATCAAGACCAACTTGTACTCTAATTTTGCTTGCAGGAAACAAATCCCGCTCAAGCATTATGTCTCCTTCTCCCATCAGAAAATTACTTATTTGTCGATCAAGTAGATCCAAATTCTTTTGTAAAGTTTCTTGTTGAGCAGGAGTAAGTTTTTTTCTAGCTCTTACACAATCTTGCATAAAAGTAATTGATCTAGCCCCTCTTTTTTCTAAAACAAGTCTATTTGCTCGTTGTTGTACAGCTTTTTCTCCAAGAACCACTCTACGAGCAGCATCTTCTTTTTTTCTCTCCAAAGCTTTCTCTTCAGCAGTGAGTTTCATTAAATTAGAATATTTTCTTTTATTAGAAGCCCTCGCCCTTAATCTATTAATTATTCCCATAAACAAAACCAGAAAGTTTTTTTTAAATTAAATCTTTTTTTAAATTAATTTTTGTAGCAGTGGTCAGTAAGCCGCTTTCTGTTCTCTCGTATTGATGAGAAAGCTCATCACGAGTTGGCATTAGCCTAAGCCTCCAAAAGGAGTTGCACCCATAAGCCCCCGTTGCATCCCACTAAAGGGTATCGTTTCTGTTGAGCTTCCCCCACCTTTCGGTGTTGTCCTTAACAGACAGGGTCAATACTTTTTCAAGCATTGAGGTGAGCGGACTTTCCTCGTTTCATTCGAAACGTAAGCCAATCAACCACTACTAAAATAATTGCACAATAAGAAGAATATAAAACTAACTATTGAAAAGGCGGTGTAGAAATCTTATTGGATTTGGATTTTTATCGAAATTTTTATTGTTCTGTTGATGTGTTCGATGTTGTAGGTTATTGCTTTGATTGT
>CAZJVN010000061.1:0-3492 GCA_964549775.1 uncultured archaeon
AAGTATCAAACCTAGCAGCTAAATTTATTATAGAAAGTGTTTGGAGTTACAATCACTTAGGAAGACCTCTTCAAGATTGTGAACAATTCTTTCCTGAACGTCACCAAATAATAGTAAAAATAGCTAATGACATGATCACTTATGATCCACTCTTAGCTTACCTTTCATTAGTTAATGAACTTCGAAAAGAAGAAGGAAAAATGAAACAAGGAGATCAACAATATGTTAATTGTTCAGAACCTTATTTAGCAACTCTAGTTGATCTAAAAAATAGATTTGATTATTTACTTTTGATTATCAGAGCAAAAAAAATATTAACAGAACTAAGAGAGGTTCCAGACACTACACAAATTTACAAGTCTCTTTTAGAAGCAGATATTAAACCAAGTTTCATTGGATCAAAATTATCTTTCAAGGGAATGGAAGAATTTGATCTTCTTGATGAATATGCAGTTCGTGAATCAAGTGTTCAAATTTTTTCTGACCCAACAAAAGTAGAAAAACTTTATTACATAAACCCGCCAGAATATTCTCTCGCACCGGACCAGTATTTTGTTTTATCAAAAACAAGAGAGATAGTTGCGTCTTACCATCCTGGAAGAATTTCGTTAAGTACAGTTGCTACTTCAAGAAAATATTTTGAACGTTTATATGAAGCTACAATAAAAGAAGTTGCAGCATTTAACAAAATCCAATTAACTCCTGACGATATGAGTTCACTAAGTAAAGTAGTTGCACGTTACACTGTAGGTTATGGAATTTTAGAAGTACTACTAAATGATAGAAAAATTACTGATATTTATTTAGATTCACCAATTGGTGGAAAACCAATTTACATAGTTCATGCAGATTATGGACAATGCCAAACAAATGTAACCTTCACTGAGAACGAAGCAAATTCACTTATATCAAAACTTCGTGCGATGAGTTCAAGACCATTTGATGAAGCACATCCCGTACTTGATTTTGATTTACCGGATCTAGAAACAAGAGTAGCAGTTATTGGTCCACCCTTAGCGCCAAGCGGAACAGCATTTGCATTTAGATTGCACAAAATGACTCCTTGGACACTAGAACAATTTATTGATGTGAGTTTCATCAACCCAATGGCTGCAGGACTTTTATCATTCTTTATTGACATGCAAACAACCACGCTTGTAGCAGGTTCAAGAGGATCAGGAAAAACCTCTCTTCTTCAAGCACTAATGCTTGAGATTCCACAAAACACTAGAATAATTACAAGTGAAGATACTCTTGAAATTCCAATCGCTTACATGAAAGAGGTAGGATTTAATATTCAAAGTCTAAAAACAAAATCAGCTATTAGCGTATCAAAAACAGAAACAGAAGTTGCTCCCGAAGAAGCACTAAGAACCGCACTACGTTTAGGTGACTCCGCAATAATCGTAGGAGAGGTAAGAAGTAAAGAAGCAAAAGTTTTGTACGAAGCAATGAGAGTAGGGGCTGCAGGAAATGTTGTA
Source organism: uncultured archaeon (assembly GCA_964549775.1). Lineage (GTDB taxonomy): Archaea > Iainarchaeota > Iainarchaeia > Iainarchaeales > JAAZKV01 > JAAZKV01. Next base: position 1,482 of record CAZJVN010000061.1, read on the forward strand.
ATGGGAACCATCCACGCAGATAGTGCATACTCTGTATGGGATAGAGTGGTAAACGATTTAGGAGTACCCACCACTTCATTCAAAGCAACCGATTTAGTGGTAGTTGCAAGACCAATTAGATTTAAGGGAAGCTTAAAAAGAAACAGAAGAGTAACAGAAATTACAGAAGTAAAAAAATATTGGAATGAAGAACCACAAAAAGAAGGAGGACTACTTGACTTAATGAAATACGATGCAAGTAAAGACACTCTTGAACTAATGGAAGATAATTTGAAAGAAAGTGATTTGTTCCAAAAAATCCAAAAAACTTCCGGACTAAGTGTGAATGATATTTGGGCAGATATTAGAATGAGAGGAAACGCAAAACTCTTCCTTGTAGAACAAAAAAATCAACACAATATTCCACAACTATTAGAATCAGAAAACACAAGTGCTTGTAGCAACAAATTATTATTGTTAAAAGAAGAGATGCTTGAAGAAAATGGAAAAATAGATTACGACCAACTTTTAGGGAAATGGAAAAATTGGGTGACCACAGTAGTAATTCCAAGAGTTGCAAAAGAAAAACCAGTAAAAATAATTGAAGATTAAAATAATTAAAAAAATAATTAAAAAAATAATTAAAAAAATAATTAAAAAAATAAAAAATTGTTAAAAAAATAAAAGATATTTAAAAAAATAGAAATGATTTGGTTTTATCATGGCTGCTAAAAAAATTTCTCAAAAAGATTTTGGTTTATCTCCGGGACAGATTTATAGAGGAATAACAACTATTGGAGAAGATTTTGAAGGGGACACAAAATCTTTTGTTGAACAGGATCCAGAGTTTGTAAAATTTTGTAAAAAAATGCGAGTACGTTTTCCAGAATTTGCAAAAAATGCAGTATTTCCAGAAAAACATTTAGAAGCAGTTAGATTTTTAGGGTGGAGACTAAGTGCTGGCGACTTTATGGCCGCAGTAAAAGGAACAGTAGTATTAGCACTAATCCCATCAGTAATAATTCTAGTTCTAGCTCTACTTTTTGGGGTAGGAATAAGTATAGGGGATTTTAACTCCGCAGATTTTGTTGGAGGTTCTCCAATTTTTTCTTCCTTTGGTTTAGGAATGGAAATAACAGTTTTCTTTTTAGTGATTTTTGTTATCGCAATTTTTGTTGGATTATTTACTTACTCAATTTATTCAGCCCCAATAGTTGCAGCAGAAGATGAAAAAAATAAAGCCCTAACTTATGTCCCAGAAATGATTGGGTATATGATAATGTCAATGAAGTTAGTTCCAAACCTTGAAAAATCAATAGAGTTTTCAGCAAAACACGGAAGAGGAAAAGTTGCTCTTGATTTCAAACGACTAATTTGGGATTTTCAAATCGGAGTATACGGTTCAATTTCAGAAGGACTTGACGCACTAGCTTATAGGTGGGGAGTTTATTCCACCGAATTAAAAGAAGCACTAATGAAAATACGTGCAAGTGTAATGGAACCACAAGAATCAAATAGATACCAACTCTTAGACAAAACAATGCTTGAAGTTCTTGACAGTGTTAAAACAAAAATGGAAGATTATGCACGTTCATTAAATCAACCCTCAATAATGTTATTTTATTTAGGAGTATTACTCCCATTAATTTTGATAATAGTTCTACCAGTAGGTTCTGCTTTTTCAGGAGCTCCATTTTCTCAACCACTAATTTTGGTTTTAATTTACTGTGTAGTGATTCCTTACATCGCTTATTCTTTTGCAAAAAAAGTTATAGAAAAAAGACCACCTACTTATGATCCTCCAATAATTAATGATGACTTTCCAGAACTAATGCCAAAATGGCAAATGTTAATTGGTGGATCAAAAATGGATTTAAGAGTAGTTGCGGCAGGAATAATTATTATTGGATTTATTATTTCATTTGTAATATCTACTCAAGGGCTTCCTCCAACAATATTTTTAGAACAACCAGAAGATTCTTTTACTGAACCAATTCAAATTCTAAAACCTGATAAATCGCTTGAAGATCAA
>CAZJVN010000062.1:0-3271 GCA_964549775.1 uncultured archaeon
TCAGTAAATAGAGGGGAAACCCTCTATTTATTTTTATTTATAAAGGATTTCTACACTGCCTAATAAACTCTATTAATTCAAAAACTGAAAACTTAAGAAGATTTATATAAACCAAACCCCCCTCTTTATCTAAAAGCATAATCAAAATGAATTGGTTTTTATGAAAATTAAATCTTTACCAAAATTAATTATTTCAATTATTCTTTGTCAAATCATTGGTGCTAGTGGATCTATTTTTACTTTCCCTAATATTCCAACTTGGTATGCTTCTTTAGTAAAACCTTTTTTCTCTCCCCCTAATTGGATTTTTGGTCCGGTGTGGACACTTCTTTTTTTACTAATGGGAATAGCACTTTACTTGGTTTGGACAAATAGTGAAAAGAAATTAAAGAAACAAAAAAGTACTTCAATTATTTTATTTGGAGTGCAATTCTTTTTCAATGTTCTTTGGTCTTATCTTTTCTTTGGGTTAAGAAATCCTTTCTTAGGTTTAATTGGGATACTTATTCTTTGGATATTTATTGTTGCAACAATTATTAGTTTTTACAAAATATCAAAAAAGTCGGCTTACTTATTAATTCCTTACTTATTGTGGGTGAGTTTTGCAACAATACTAAACTTTTCAATAATGTTACTAAACCCGTAATAAGAAAAATTAGTTTTTTCCCTAACAAAAACAAAGTGTTTTAAACAACAAAAGTTGTAGTGATAATTATGAAGAAAATTATTTTTGCAATGTTATTGATTTTATTAGTTTCATTATTTGGTTGTACTAATCAAAACCAAAATAATTCTAATGACAATAATCAAGTTAATGACACAAACCAAATTATAGTTAATCCTCCTGTTACTAGCGGGCTTGTTGGTTTTAGTGGACTTGATGATAGTGAATTAACTATCCAAGCATTGAACGACTTAATTTTAGCAAATAATAGTTTTGCTGTTGATTATTACAATAAATTAGATTCTGGCAAAAATCAAAGTGGAAAAAACCTTTTCTTTTCTCCTTTTAGTATTTCTACAGCTCTTGCAATGACTTATGAGGGGGCGGATGGATTAACTGCGCAAGAAATGAGGAATGTTTTTTATTTTTCTGAAAATGATGATGAAAGAAGAGCAGCTTTTGCTAATGTATATAATAATTTAAATGAAAGTGCATTAAAGGGAAATTATAAAATAAATATTGCTAATGCTCTTTGGAATGAACAAACCTATACTTTCAAAGAAAGTTTTTATGATACAGTAAAAAATTATTATTATGGAAAATCTACCCCTGTTGATTTCATTAACGCTCCAGAAGAACAAAGATTAAAAATAAATTCTTGGGTTGAAGATCAAACAAATAAAAAAATAATTGAACTATTGCCAGAAAAATCAATTTTAGACGACACTAGAATGGTTCTTGTTAATGCTATTTATTTCAAAGGAGATTGGAATACTCAATTCAAAAAAGAAGACACTAAAGAAAACGATTTTTTTGTATCAGAAGAAGAAACAACAATAGCACAAATGATGTACCAAAACAATAATTTTAATTATTATGAAAATGATTCTTTTCAATATGTTGAACTTCCTTACAAAGGTGGAGACCTGTCAATGATTATTGGATTACCTACTGAGATTTACTCTGATTGTGGGGAAGAACTAACTGATTGTAGTACAGGAACTGAAATAAATTATAATTTTAGTATCCCTAACGCAAGTGAGCTTTTAGAGGTAAAATCAAAAATGAGTTTAGAAAAGGTTGAAATTTATTTACCTAAATTTAAATTTAATACAGCTTATAAAATGTCAAAAGATCTAAAAGAGATGGGAATGTTACAAGCATTTAGTAATAACGCGGATTTTTCAAAAATGGATGAAAGAAGAGAGACAAAGATTGATGAAATTTATCACCAAGCTTTTGTAGAAGTTAACGAAGAAGGAACCGAAGCTGCTGCTGCAACCGCTATTGTTATGGTACAAACAACCGCAGTTATGCCAGAAGAAAAAATTATTGTTAACGCGAACCACCCTTTCTTTTTCTATATTCAAGACAATGTTAGTGGAGAGATTCTTTTCTTAGGAAAAATAGTTGACCCTACTTTAGAATAATTAGAATTTTCTAAAATAGAATTAATTTGAACAAAAAACTATCTAAACTAAAAACTAGTTTAAACTAAAATCTAAATACCACTCTTTGCAAAGGTCGTTTTAAATATTTTTTTGGGTAACCCCTAAAAAACATGTTGAGTAAGTATCTTGCTTTTTCTCTAAGTTTTACAACACTTGGAATTGGTTCGTTTCCAAGATTTTTTCCTTTTGCTAGAACAAAAAGGTTTGCTATGGTTGTTGTGGGAGTGTCTCCACAAAGTCCAACATACCCTTGAGCTTTTAATTCTTTAAGCATTTTTGATTCTTGGGCTTCAGGATTTCTACTCGCCACTCCAAGTTTTTTAAAAGATCTAATTAGTCGTACCCCTTCTTTTTCTTTTAACTTTTGGTCTTTTCCACGTAAATCTACATGAATGTAAAGAATCTTCTCTCCTTTCTTAAATAATCCATCAAATTCAGCAGGGTTTCTAACAATTGTAGTTGTTCCTGTAATTCTTTTTCCTTTTGTACCCACTTCAAAGGAATGTAAAAAATTTCTAACTATTCTTGGTCTTTTGATAAATCTAAACTCAGGATCAAGTCTTACTGGCCGAGCTAGTGCAGTATTTGCTGCTTCAAGATCAATTATTTGAGTTTGCTCTGCGGGTCTTTTTACAATTTTTTTACCAAAAATAGGTCTACGTAATCCACCTTGAGCCATAATCATTATGTGTACTTAGCTCTTTTTAAATATTTACAAAACCCAAAAATGAATCCTTGTTTACTTTTCTAATACTCAGTTAGTAAATGGTTTAGCTTATCCACACTAAATGTTTATAAATAACTTTACTATAATATTGTTGCCTTCAAAATAAATTTAATTAAAATTGTAGGAAATTGTGGTGGTTTTTATGAGTTTGACAACATTAACTTTTAGTGGAATGAGTGAAGAGAGTGCTAATACTGTTGGAAGAGGAAAAGTAAAAATAGTAAAAGCAGAAAAGTTTGTAGGAATGGATGCGGTTTGTGTGATCGGTAGACTTGTTGATGGAGCGGTTGCAAAAAAAATGGCTGTTCACGGCAAAGAAAACGAAACACACGTACTTAGTGTTGAATCAAAATATGGGGATGGAGCTTGTAACAAAATTGGGGCACAAGTTGTATTAATGATTCAAGGAATACAAAAAGATGATTACCC
>CAZJVN010000063.1:0-3187 GCA_964549775.1 uncultured archaeon
CTTTTAATTCTTGTATTTCTATTTGTGGGTTATCAATTTTGTATTTTTGTGAAATTACTTCTGTTAATGTTTTAATAGTTGATCCGCTTTTTCCAATTGCAAGTCCTGGTTTTGCTACGTAAAGAACAATTCTTGTAACCATTGGTGTTTTGATTATTTCTAGTTTATCAAAACCTGCTCTTTCAAGTTTTGTTTCAAGGTAATCTTCAAGTTCCATTTTGTTGAAATTTTTTTGGATGAATGTTCTTTCAATCATTTTTTACACCTTTTAAAATTTAATTTAACCCTTTTTGTTCCATTACTACTACTTCAATGTGTGTTGCGTTAACTCTTCTTGATTTTCCAGAAATTTTTCCTTTTGATTGGTAACTATATCTATTCATTCCCATTGAAGCGAATGCGTTTAATATAATTAATTTTTCTGAGTCAAGTCCTTTGAAATCTGCATTGTTTTTTGCTAAATTTAATAATCCAATAAATTCTTTGCAAGTCATTTCTGGGTATCTTCCTGATTTTGATCCGTTTAATGCGTCACCTTTTCTGTGTGCAACTTTTTTGTTATATCTCATTAATGGTAAATATTCTTTGTGTGCTTCTATTCTTCCTAACCAATCAATTACTTTGTTTACTGGAAGTCCTTTAATTTGGTTGCAAATTTCTGTAGAATATTTTAGTGAAATGTTTGCATTAGTAATTATTGCTTTAGCAGTTTTGCTAGGTTTTCCAACTTCTGCTTGGTAACTTTTTTTTGCCATAATATCACATCAAATATTTTCAAAATTATTTTTTCTAATTTTATCCTCTTGCGGTTACTGCAGTTGAAGACTTTGTTGCTCCAATTCCAGCTTTTCCGTGTTGTAATTTCTTTCTTGTTAATGCAAATTCTCCTAAATAATGTCCTAACATTTTTTCTGTAATATCAATTGTTTCAAATCCATTTCCTTTGTGTACTGCAATTTTTACTCCAACAAGTTGTGGTATTACAATGTAATCTCTTCTGTGTGTTCTAATTGGTTTTGCTTTTGGATTTTTTTTGTAATTGTCAGCTTTTTTTAAGAATTTTTTATCATATCCTTTCATTAATGATCTTCTTGGTCTTGATTTGCAAAGTTTTGCAAATTCTTCTAAACTCATTGCTAGTAATTCTTCTAGAGTTTTTCCTCTAAAATTAAATTTTTTTGCTTGTGTTATTTCCATAAAATCCCTTCAAACCATTTTTTAATTTTTTTAAAAATAAAATATCTGAGACAATTTAATTGTCTCAGCGTTAATTCTAACCTTTCTTTCTCCTTCCTGTTCTTGAAGAAGCAATTGCTCCAACTTTTCTTCCTGGAGGTGCGTTTCTTGATGTACTCTTTGATTTTCCTGGGTGGTGACTTGCTCCACCGAATGGGTGATCAACAGCGTTCATCTTTACTCCTCTAACTCTAGGCCACATTTTCTTTCTTGCTTTCATTGCGTGGAACATATTTCCTGCTTTAACCATTGGTTTGTCTTGTTTTCCACCGCATGAAACATTTCCTATTGTAGCTCTAACATCTAAAGGTAATTTTATCATACTTCCTGAAGGCATTTTTAGTGTTGCTGCTTTGTGATCTTTTGCAACAAGTAATGCGTAACTTCCTGAAGCTCTAACTAATTTTCCACCATCATTAACTGTTCTTTCAATATTAAAAACAGGGCAACCTTCTGGCAATGCTCCTAGTTCTGAAATGTTTCCTAAACTTATACTAGCTCCTCTCCCTTGTTCTACTTTTTGTCCAATATACATTCCTTCTGCTGAAACAATGTCTTGTTTTCTTCCATCAGCGAAAGTTATTTCTGTCATTATTGCGTTTCTTCCATTTTCTTTAACAAAATTTGTTACCTCTCCTACTAAAACGTCAGGAGTTTTTAATAAATATAACGAGTTTATTCCTCTAAGTTTTGCTTTGAATGTGTGAGAACCTTTTCCTCTTCTTTGTGAAATTAATCGTTTTCCCATTTTGCTTCACCATATAATTTTCATACACTATAATTATAATACCTTTAATTTTGTTGCAAGATCTTGTGCTTTAGATTCTTTCTTTAATTTTACAATCGCTTTTTTTCTTCCTTTCATATCTCTCAATATATTTACTTTTGCAACTTTAACATCATAAATTCTTTCTATAGTTTCTTTTATTTGTTTTTTGTCAGCTTTGTTTCCAACAATAAAAGTTATTTTGTTTTCAGAGTCAATCATGTTAACTGCTTTTTCAGTAACTAATGGGTATAATATTACTTCTAAATCTTTTAGTGTTGCGTGACTTTCTAGCTTTTCTTTTTTTGTTTCTGTTTTAGTAGTTTTTGTTTCTTTTTCTGCAACTTCTTTTGCTGCGTGCTTTTCAGCTTCCATTTGGATTTTGTCTGTCTTATTTAATTTTACCATAAAAATCACTCAATTATTCTTTTTTTGCCTTCACTTTAACTACTTTTTTTACTACTGGTTTTTTTACAACAACTTTTTTTTCTTTTTGTGTTTTTTCAGTAACAACTTTTTCTTTTCCAAGTTCTTTAATTGCTGATTCTGTCCAAACAACAAGTCTTCCTGCTTCTGCACCTGGTGCAACTAAATCAACATTTAATGAATTAACTGTAACTGAGTCTACTCCTGGAATATTTCTGACAGCTTTTAATATTGCTGAATTTTTTCCAGTAACTATTAGTACACTTTTCTTTTCTTTCCAAACTCTTCCTCTTGCTTTTCCTCTTCCTGCTCTTTTTCTTACTTTATCTTTAGCATTTTCTAAATCTTTTCCAACACCAACTTTTGTAAGAGCACTAATTGCTTCTTGTGTTTTTTTAATATCTTCCATTGAGTCTTCTACAATTATTGGTAATTCTTTTTCAACAATAAATCTTTTTTCTACAAGAATTTTATTTGCTGTAGCTGCGATTGCACTTGCTAGAGCTAATTTTCTTTCTTTTTTATTTATTCCTTCAACAATAGTTTCCCAAGATTTTAATGGGTGTGCTGCTCTTCCTCCAACAACGTGTGGAACAAAAGCTGTTCGTCCGTAAAGTAAGTATCTTCTATTTGTAAGTCTTGGAAGTCTAGCATTTTCAGTGTTAATTATTCTTCTTGGAGCTGGTACTCCTCTGTAACCTCTGTATCTTGCTGTGTTCTTTTTTCCTGCACGAGGATCAGTTCCTTTTGGTTGTTTTT
>CAZJVN010000064.1:0-3134 GCA_964549775.1 uncultured archaeon
AATTTAGAAATAAACGAAAAACTACAGGTCTATAGTGAAAGCGACTACTCCTTCTCAACAATTCCAAATGTATTTCGTTCAGTTCCTTCAGGAAATTTATTTTGGATAGTTTTACAAAGCCCATTAACAAATGTTAAAGTAGAGTGGGTTTCATCTATGCGAGTTGATTATTGTACAAATGCTCCTTTTTATGAAAGTTTTTCCTCAAGTAATTATTATTCTTGGGCGATTGTTTATGATTATGGTTCGATTTTAATTGGAAAAAATTATGTAGGGGAAACAAACGCTAACATAAAAGCAAAAGCACGTTGTGAATATGAGCATGAATTTATGTTAGATTCTCATACAGGGTATGCTAGTTTAATCGGTTCTAACTTTAATTCCTCAACAATGACTTATGCGGGCGACGGATTTGGTAATTTAGTGGTTCGTTCTAATACAAATATTAGAGAATATTCAATAGATTCTAATGATGTTGCATTCCCGAGCGCGGTTAGATAAAATTATTTATTTGTAATATTATTGAAAGTTGAGAAGAAATTAATACGCCGGCAATTTGGTTACGAAATCTTTTTATTCATTTGACAAAAAGAGTTGTTTTGTTGATTTTTAAATGGGTTTTGAAAAGAATAGGTTTTTTAAGAGTGAATTACACATTTTATTTAGAATGTTCCCTAGTGATCCTACGGGGTCACTAGATGCTTTTTGTTTTTCTTTCAAGGTGATTTAACTTTGGAAGAAACTATTGTCTTTATTGATGAGGGCTTTTTAGATAAACTTTCTAAGTACTTGGGTAATGGAGAAAGGTTAAAGTTTGATAAGTTTTGTTTGGCAAAGAATCTTGCAAAGAAGCACGAATTATTCTGTAAAAAATTATTCTACTATACTGCTCCTCCTTTTCAAAGTACTTTTCCTACTGATGAAGAAAAGAGAAAAAAAGCGGGGCACGATAAGTTTGTAAAAAAATTAGCTGAAAATAAAGATGTTATTGTTAGAGAAGGTAGATGCCAAAGAAATTTTGATAAGAGGGGAATTTCTATATACAAGCAAAAGGGTGTTGACACTCTTTTAACAATTGATTTAAGTCATTTAAAAGAAGCTTTTCCAAAAATCAAAAAAATAATTTTAGTTTCGTCAGACACCGATTTTTGCCCAGCTATAAGAGATATAAAAAAAAGAGGGAATATTGAGGTTATTTTGTACGCGTACTTTGATAGGCAGAGGCATTCAAAATTTTCTTTATCAAACGAATTAATTGACTGCTGTTCAATTTATTGTAAATTAGAAAAAATTGATTTTGAAGAGTGTTTTTATATTCAAAAATAAAAAAATGTGAATATGCATAAATAGTAACGAACTTTTTTATTAGAACAAAATGGGTTTAATGCCCTCTTGTTTGTGATATCAGATTTATCCATTTTGTGACATGAAGAACCTTTGATGCCTTTGAACTTGTTTAGATTGGTTCTTCATTTGAACTAAAATTAGAAGAAGTTTAGGTCTTAAAAAAGATTAGTTGATTTTTACTCTCAAAAGGTTTATTAATGTGGCAAGACACTTATTTATAGTTAATTAGTTGTTGGCGAGTGGGTTTTTTGATTTCAGAAAAATTGGCTGCAATTTACAATAAGGCTGAGGATAAATACTTCGATTTATTGGATTTTCTTGATGGAAAAGGAATTCCTGTTTACACTTACTCTGATTTTTTTGAGAACAAAGGAATACCTAGTTTTGTAGTAACAATATCACTAATATTACTTCTTTTAATTGCAGTAACTGTTATTTTAACTTACCAAGGTCCGGATGTTGGGCAATTAACCCTATCTTTAAAAGATGCTGATGGAAAAGCACTTACAGGAGTATCTGTTTTAATTAAAGACAAACAAGGAATTGAATTATACAAGGGTAGTGCAAGCGATGGACAAAAAATTGGATTAGGAAGAGCTTTGTATGATGGAGACAAAATTTATATTACTGCAGAAAAAACTGGTTATCAACCAACTTCTTTAGAATTTACTATAGGAACAAGCAACAATTCTCCAAGAATAAGTTTTAGCAAAGACTTTGTTTCAATTGAAGCAAAATTAAGATTGATTGACAAAGAAACAAAAACTAAAAGAGGATTTTTTGCTTGAAGAAAAACTTTTTGAAATTGAAGCCTGCAAACTTCATTATGCAAAAGAATTTAATAAATTAGATTCATTAACAAAAAAACAAATAATGGATAATTTTATTACTGATTTTACTTACAATACAACTTCAATAGAAGGGAATACTATTGAATTGCATGAGGTTCAAAATTTCTTTGAAGAAGGAATAACTCCTAAAGGGAAAACATTAAGAGAAATATATGATTTGCAAAACACAAAGAGAGTTTTTGAAAACCTAAATTTAACTAAAACTCTTGATAATGATTTTATTGTAAAAATTCATGATGAGTTAATAAAAAATATTGATACAAGAACGGGGTATAGAACAAAAGATGTGCGAATAAAAGGCTCGCATTTTGAATCAAGCCCGTGGCAATATATTTCTGCAGATTTAAATGAATTATTTAAATGGTACAATCAAGAAAAAAATAAATTGCACCCTGTAGTACTAGCGGTGATATTTCATCACAAATTTGAAAAAATTCACCCTTTCTTTGATGGGAATGGACGAACAGGTAGAATGGTTCTAAATTTCATTTTAATGAAACACTCTTATCCTCCAGCAATAATAAGAAAAAAATACAGATCTCTCTACCTTGATGCACTTGCAGAAGCAGATGAAAAAAACTTATTCACTAAAGAGACAAAGCACTATAAAAAATTAATTCAATTCTGCACAGAAGAATACACAGAAAATTACTGGAACAATTTTTTATAAAAAGAAACAATAAAATAGTTGGGTTAATGTTATTGAAAGATTATGTTAAAATAAGTTCTAATTATTGTAAATGAAGTGTGTTTTTGTTGTTTGTTAAAGGGTTAAATAGTTGATTGTGTTATTTGTTCTTGAGTTTTGGTGTTGTATTTTGGATAATAAATATAAAGTTATTGCTGCTCGTGCTGCGAGAGATGGTAAAACAAAATTGGAATTGATGATGCAATTTCCAAAGGCTAATTCTTCTGAAACTAAAGAGATTTATTTGT
>CAZJVN010000065.1:0-3033 GCA_964549775.1 uncultured archaeon
TTAGTTGCACTATATGTTCCGTTTAAATTATTTGTTAAATCGACTAGTAATATTTGAGCTTGATTAATAGGAGTATTATTTTTGTCAACTATTTTTAGATAAATCATTCCAAGATTTTTTGATGGGATTAGTCTAATTTCAATTTCTGTTCTTTTACCTTTTTCTATTTTAATAATTTTGTTTGAATCCTCAGTAATTGGTTCATAATTAGCATCTCTTATTGTAATTATATAGTCTCCAACGGGTAATGTTTTTGTAGCAAGTCCTGGAGTATTAGTAGTTGCCTCTTCAATAATTGAACCTTTAGTGAAAGTTACTTTTATTCCTTGTAAAGGTTTTTTTGAAGTTCCGTTTAAATCATAAACAAATACATTTGCGATTCCTTCATCACTAGCTAATTTTTCTAAGTATATTCGATCTTTATCTTTTGTAGAATCAATAGTTTTTGAACTTCCTAAGGGGATATACCCCGGAGAACTTGCTTCAGTAATTATAAATTTACAGTCATTTTCAATAATTGTGAAAGTTCCATCAACTGCCCCATCTTCTCCATCTTTTATCAAAAATGGGGATCCTGAAAGTTTTTTGTTTCCACATTCATATTTAATATATGCAAATTCCGTGTCATCAATAATTTTTTGTATAGTTGAATCATCATATAATTCAATTTTTACTTGATGAGGGTTGGGTTTAGGAGGATCTGGTAATTTATTTAATTGTATTTCTGCTTTTTTGCTTTCAAACGATAATTCTTTATCATTCCAATTTTCATAACCTTCTTTTTGAGTTGTTATTTGTGCAATAAACTTTTCTTCTGCTCCAAAGAGAATTGCCCCAAACATTTCATAGATATTATATTTTGGGCCACCAGTCAATACTTTTGTTTCCCCTGAAGCATCAGTTGGTGTTTCTTCAAATATTTTTTCATTAATTGATCCACTAAGTATTACTCCTGATAGTTTCATTCCTGAAGTTGAGTCCGCAACAGTAAAAACAAATTCATAAGGAGAAGAAAATCTGATTAAATAAGTTAGCAAAATTATTATAAAGAAAATGAATAATAAAAATAAGACAAAACTTGGGATCACTTTATCGATTGGATCAATTACTTTGTAAACAGGGATTTTTGGGTCAAGCCAATCAAGTAAATCATACCATTTATTTTCTAAAGTGTAATAAAAATTTTTTACAGAATCAGAAATTCCAACAAGAAACTTGGGAAGCACCATCAAATCAACCAAAAATTTAATTTTTTAATATAAAATATATTATAGTAACTATATATAATTATATTAAGAATATAGTTATACATCGATTTTACAAGAATATTGTTGCTTTAGGTTATTTATAAGCTTTTTTGGATTGTTTTTTCTGCATCTTGTCTTGTTGATTTTTTTATTATTAGTTGTTTAATTATTAAATCTGCTATTTTTTTTCCAAAAAGTGCTTCAACTTTACTAATATTTGATTTTATTTCGCTTGGTTTTTTTATTCCTGAATTAAATAATTTTCTTGCTCTTACTCTTCCAATTCCTTTTAATTCTACAAGTGCTAAAAGTTCTTCTTTTACTCCATATTTTACTCTTTTACTTAATTTATTACTTGGAAGTAAGTGTTTTTCTAGTCCTAGAACTTTTGAGAGTTCAATAGTGCTATAAGCAAGCCACTCAATTATTCTAGTTTTACCAAATAGTACTCCCGGAGCTAAATTATATTCTTTAAATAATTCTTGTTCTTTTTTTTCTCTAATCCAGTACTCAAGCATAAGTGCAGAAAAATACTTGTTTAATGAGTCATCCCCAAAAATTAATTTTTCTTCTCTATATGGCAATTCAATTAATCTTTCGCTAAACTCTTCTTGAATAAGTGGTTTAATATTTTTTGGAACATTTAAAAGTGGAGAAAACTCAAAACAATTACTCCACGCATAAAGGTAAGAAATATTTGTGAATGTTTTTTTACTTTTTAGTGCGGTGATTAAATCAAATGCACTTTCTGGGTCTAAAAATAAATCACTCACTCTTTTACCAATGGGGGTACAAATATAGAAATTATTTTTGTTTTCAACAAAACCAAATTTTTCTAAATCACTAATAATTTCTAAAACAATATTAAGTAGTTCTCCAAAGTTTCCAAATTGTTTTGCGTATAAAGTTTTTTCAAAAAATGTTTCAATACTTTTAATGTCATAAATATCATTTGTTGCAATTAGAGCCAAAATATGAGTGCGCAAAATTGGAACTATGAATAATTTTGATTCAATTTTTTCTATACTCCCATTAATGTATTTTTCAATTATTATTTCTTTTTGTTCTTCTGAAGAAGCAAGTACTATGCTTTTTCCTTCGCTAGAAAACTTTGGTCTCCCACTTCTACCAGCGCATTGTTTGTATTCTCTAACTGGAATTAATTCCATAGAAAATTTTTCAAAACGATAAACACTTGGAATAATTACTAGGTCTGCTGGTAAATTTATTCCTGCAGAAAGAGTGGTAGTTGAACAAAGTACTTTTATTTCTCCATTTCTAAAATTATCTTCTACAATTTCTCTTTGTTGATTTAATAATCCTGCATGATGGAATGCACTTCCTTGTTTAATACAATCAGAAAGAGAAGCACATTGTTCTGTGGGTGATTCAAGAACAGTAAGAGTTTTACTTGATTCATCATTTAATTTTTTAATGCTTTTTTTACTCAAATTGTTTGAAACAAATTTTTTAATTTTTTTTGCAAAACCTTCAGATCGTTTTCTTGAATTTAAAAAAACTAAAGCTTGTTTATTTTCTTTAATTAAATTTTTGATTAATTCTTCTACATCACTAATTTTTTCAATTTTTTGATCTTGATAAGTAATTTCACTTTCAAACAGCACTCCTTCTATTAATTTTGTTGGTCGATAGTCACTTTCAACAAGTTTTGCATCAAGCCACTCTGATAATTCTTTTGAATTAGGAATAGTTGCGCTAAGTCCTAAAATTTTTAACTCTTTATTTCTGTTTCTAAGTTGAGTTAAAGCAATTTCAAGAACTGGCC
>CAZJVN010000066.1:0-2882 GCA_964549775.1 uncultured archaeon
GTGTTTTTTTCATTTCTTGTAATGTTTTTTTCATTTTCTTTTCCTTGTTTCTTCCAGCCCAATAAAAAGCTTCATCTCTTGTTCCTCTGGCCATTAAAATAATTGTTTTTCCCCTAGAAAATCTTCCAGTTCTTCCTCTTCTTTGAATTGTTCTTATTTCACTTGGGACAGGTTCAAAAAACACAACAAGTTCAACACTAGGAATATCAAGTCCTTCTTCTGCAACACTACTTGCAACAAGTACGTTGTGTTTATCTTCACGAAGTTCTTGTAGTACCTCTTGTTGAAGTTTTTGACTCATTCCTTTTTCGGTACCTTTTGTAGCTTGGCCAATAAACTTTTTTGGTCTAATTTCTTTTTCTTTTTCTAAAAATTCTACCACTTCACTTATAGAATCACGATAGTGGTTGAAGACAATTACTTTGCTTTTTGGATTTTCGTGTAATTGTTTTAGGATGATTTTTTTTAGTTCTTGGTATTTTGGGTGTTGAACATTTTCTTTAAATAATTTATTTGTTAATAAAATTGCTTCCTTAATTCCCTCATCAGCAATTATCCCTTTTGAAGCTTTGCTTTTCCCTTTTGCACTTTCATCTTCTAGTTTGTCAAAATAATTTTTTAGTGCTCCAATCCCTTGTGTTTCAATTAGTTCTTCTGCGTGAGAAATTTTCATCATTGCCGCGCATTTACTTGCAGCGATGTATAAACTTGGTTGATTATTTCCTTGTGACATTAATTGGGCACGAATTCTGCTTTGCATTTCAAGAATTCTAATTCTGTTATAAAATTTTTTGTTTTCAGTATCTGCAAATCCAATTGATTTTAGAACTTTAATTTGTTTTTTTTGGTATTCTTCTAAGAGTTCTTTTATTTTTAAAAAACTTGCAGGAAGATCAACTTTCACCCAAGTCACATCAATTTCGTTCACATAGTCTTTAACATCTTCATCATTATTTTCTTTTATTTCAATATTTTTTATATTCAAATTTCTACAAACATCTTGAATATGTTCCTCTTCACTTCCGGGAGAGGCAGTGAGTGCTAGCACTAAACAAGAAGGATTTCTTTTTTGTAATTGTAAACTAACAAAAACGTAAGCATAATCTCCAACTGCTCGATGTGCTTCATCAAAAATAATTAAACCAAATTTTTTTAGATCAATTAAATTGTTCAATAAATCATTTTCAATTGTTTGGGGGGTTGCGTTAATTATTAGTGCGTCATTATAGATTTTTTCTCTTTCTTTTGGTTTTGTTGTTCCTGTTATTGAAACAATTTTTTCTTCAGAAACATTAAGAAATTTTTTAAAACTAGTTTCATGTTGAACTGCTAAGGGTTTAGTTGGAGCAAGAAATAATATTTTTTTTTCAAGATTATTTTTTTTCAAAACATCCGCTGCAAGCATTACTGCAATCACCGTTTTTCCTAGTGCAGTTGGCGCAACAATTAAAGTATTTCCTTTTTCAATCACACGTGTAACCAAAATTTCTTGATAAAGTCTTGCCTCAATTGAACTAGGTTTTATTAGGGTGTGATTTAGATGGGTCATGAAATAGTTGTTGTTTAAAGGGTTTTAAAGCTTCTCGCAAGTGAATTGCCGAGAGGTTTATTTTGTTTTTGAAGTACTAATTTTTTACTATTTTTTCACTAAAAGCATAGCTTTTTATTCTTCCAAGCTTTTATTTTCTTAAAAGGGATTATTTCAAAAAAGGGGTGTTTTTTTATGACAGAATTGCCTTTAGCGGCTGTAGATAGAATTATTAGAAAAGCTAGTGGGAGTAGAGTTAGTGGCTCTGCTGCTAAGGAACTTGCTGATCATTTAGAAGAGGTTGGAATGAAGATTGCTCAAGAAGCATCTTTGTACTCAAAACATGCAGGAAGAAAAACAATAACTGATGAAGATATTAGATTGGTTTTAAAAAAATAATATTTAATATATTTTATACCGTGATATAATTTATATTATTTTGTATTGGTTGTGTGGATGGGAGAGGATTTTTTGGTTGTAGAAAAATTAGAAACTTATTTGAATCTTACATACAAGCCAGAAAAAACTGATCTTATTTGTGAGTATTTTATTCAACCAGCTAAGGGAGTGTCTCTTGAAACTGTTGCAAGAAAAGTTGCTTCAGAAGCAGGTCTTGGTTCTTGGACTGAACTAAAAAATATTGATGAAATTACTTTTAAAAAATTTTCTCCAAAAATATTTGAGATTAGTAAAAAAAATAATTTGGTAAAAATTGCTTTTCCTGAATCTCTTTTTGAAGCGAGAAATATTCCTCAGGTATTAAGTTCAATTGCTGGAAATATTTTTAGCATGCGAGAAATAAAATCAATAAAACTTTTAGACATAGAATTTCCTGATTCTTTTGTAAAACATTATTTTGGTCCTCATTATGGAGTTCCTGGTATTAGAAAATTAATGCAAGTTCCATATAGACCACTTTTGAGTTGTGTAATAAAACCAAAAGTTGGTTTAACAATTAAAGAATATGCAAAATTAGCTGAAGATGCTTGGAAGGGCGGGGCAGATTTTGTTGCAGATGATGAAAATTTAACTTCGCTTGAAGGAAATGATTTTGATGAAAGAATAAGAGCAGTACTTGAAGTTAGAAGAAAAGTTGAAAGAGAAACTGGAGAAGTAAAAGCATATTTACCAAATATTACTGGCTCTTACAATCAAATGGTTGAGAGAGCAAAATTAGTTATCTCACATGGAGGAAGATTTGTTTTAGTTGATGCATTTACTATTGGATGGGCTGGACTTCAAGCATTAAGAGAGATGGATTTAAGTGTAGTAATTCACGCACATAAAGCTGGACATGGTGTTTTTACAAAATCTAATGATCATGGAATAAGTATGCTTGTTGTTTCAAAAATTT
>CAZJVN010000067.1:0-2505 GCA_964549775.1 uncultured archaeon
GGGTGAAGCTTCTTTGTGTTGTGCTTTTGTTTCCATTCCACCAGTACTTTTTGCAATAGTTTCTGAACCTGTCATATCAGTTAAAAGTAACATTGTGTTGTTGTGTGTTGCGTAAATGTGTACTATTCCTCTTTGTTCGCCCATGTTTATTCACCGTCCGTTTTAACTTCTGTTGGTTTTGCTTCATCAAATGCTTCTTCTAATTCTTTCTTTTCAGCAACTTTTTCTTTTGTAACTTTTTGTTTCTTTTGCGTAACTATCATTTCTTTTTTGTGGTAGTTAACTTTGTTTTCTTCTTCAGCACTAACAATGTATCCTGGTTTGTTTACTTTTTCTCCATCAATACTAATGTGTCCGTGTGTAATAAATTGTCTTGCTTGTTTTGGAGTGTTAGCTAATCCTTTTCTCCAAACTATTGTTTGTAATCTTCTTTCTAGTAGTGCTTCTGAAGTTAATGTTAGTACATCTTCCAGTGTTGGTGTTCCTCTTAATATTCCAACATTCTTTAAAGAATCTAACAATTCTTTTTCTCTTTTTAATCTTTGATCTAAACCTAAAGCAAGTAACTTTCTAGCATTTGTTCTTTTTTGTCTTACCCAAGATTCTGCACGGTAAAGTTCTCTAGTATTCTTTAATCCGTATATTTTTTTTGTGTCTCTTTCCTTTTCTATTCTTTCTTTTTGGAAAGATTTTCTTGGTGTCTGGTACGACTTTCTTCTCTTTTTTGGATCTCCCATTTTTAATCACATCTCTTTTTTAAAATTCATTTTTTAATTATTTTTTTGCTGGTGCTTTTGGAGCAGCTGCTCCTTTTGCTGCTGCTGGTTTTCCTGCATCTTTCTTTGATACTCCAACAGTTCCACCTTTTCCTCTGTGTCTGCTCTTTGTTTTTTGTCCTCTTACAGTTAATCCACTAATGTGTCTTAATCCTTTGTAAGATTTCATTTCTCCCATTCTCTCAAAGTCTTTCTTTAATGAGAATGCTAAATCGTTCATGATTAAGTGTTTATCTTTTCCTGTTTCAATATCTTTTCTTCTATTCATTGCCCAAATCGGTACTCCGTGTTTTTCTGGGTTTAAAATTAATTCTTCAAGTCTAGCTACTTGTTCAGGAGTTAATTCTCCTAATTTTTTTTGTCTTGTAATACTCATTTCTTTAATAAATTTACTTGATAAAACTTCTGCTATTCTTGGTCCTACTCCTTTTAATCCTTGTATTGAGTATTCAACTGGTTTTGTTCCGTCCAAATCTTTTCCTGCTACTCTTACAATGTAATTTATTTCTGCCATATTTCATCACAACCTAATTTTTTAATGCTTTAACCACAGTTTCGTGAGGAGCATCTTTTGCTATTTTAACTTTTTCGTTTATTGGAAATAAATGTAACATGTTGCACTCTCTTCTTTTTACTTTGTCTCCGTCAATTAGTACTCTTCCTTCTTTTGGTGTAGTTAGTACTATAACTTTTCTTCCAGCTTCTCGTCCTTTTGTCTTTATACAGATTTGTCCTATTTCCATAACATTCACCCTAAATTTACTGTGCTCTTCTTATCCCTTGTTTTACATATTTTTTATATTTTTCATCAACTGCATCAATTGTTTTAATTCCTGCAGCAACTTTTCCAAGTTCAATAAAAACTTCTTCTCTTGCTTTTCCAGATAACACTCCGCCAAATGGTGCACTAGGTCTTCTTTGTGTTTTACTTAATTTTTTTATTTTTCCTTTTGCTTCACTTGCTGTTCCGTGTAAAATATTACCAGTTATTGCACATCTTTTTCTTGTATTTTTTTCAGTGAAATATTCTCTTTTAGTTTCACTCATAGTTTTTCTGTGCTTGAATTTTCTTCCTTTGTCTTTTGGTTTTGTCATAAAATCACATCACATTTTTTTAAAAATCATTTTTTAATTTTTGTATCATAAATTTTTTCAATTAAATTTAATCCTAATGAAATTACTAAGTAATAAAAGAAATACATTTTGAAGAATCCTGTTGATGTTGATAATCCTGTAGGGATCCAACTTAGTGGATTTAACATAAAAAATCCATTAAATGTTGGTAACACAACAAATGACTCTAATGTTTTTCCTCCATAAAGATAACTCATTGCTGCAAATGCTACTAAAAATACTGGCATTGTAACCCACATCAATTTCATACTTTGATTCAAAATTTTTGAGTTAATTTCCAACATTTCTGTTTGCAACTTTTCAAGTTCTCTTTTACTTTCATCACTCCCTTTTTTTATTAATTCATTCATTTTTTTTTGTAGTTCTTTCATTTTTCCTTTATTATAATCCATCTCTCTTTTATCAATAAATTTTCTTTGTAATATTTTTGATATTGTTCCTAATATTATACATACAATCAAAACTGTTATTGCGGGACTAATTATTTCTATAAAAACACCTTTCTAAAAATTCTTGTAAAATACTACTGCTCACCAATAACTAATTTCTTAAAAATAACCTTTAAAAATGCTCCTATTGAGTTGTTATTTTTTTT
>CAZJVN010000068.1:0-2428 GCA_964549775.1 uncultured archaeon
GGCGGAATAGGTAGACGCGCGGGACTTAAAATCCCGTTCCAGTTTTGGAGTGTGGGTTCGATTCTCACCATTCGCACCACTAAAAGAGTAGAGGATTGACAGAGTTGGTCGATTGTACCGGTTTTGAAAACCGGCGAGGTGCAAGCCTCCGAGGGTTCGAATCCCTTGTCCTCTGCCACCTCTTAAAAACCCCATAAAATCGAACTTCCCTTATATATAATTTTAGCTTGTTCCCTTATTTGTTCCCCGTTTTGTTCCCAAAACAAGGAAATTTTAAGGAAAATTTTAAGTGTTTTTTAACTTTATTTTAAAGAATAAAAGATGAGATACTTATATAAAAAAAACAAAGCTAATATCTATAAAAGAAGAATTCCAAACACACAAGCTTTTTTTTCTTTTAACACTAATATTTACAATATCAAAAATGCCCAAAAATTCGTTATAATTTTTAATAGATTGAGCCACGATTTGTGGAATTACTTAAGATTAGGAAAACAGATGGATTTTAACCTTAGAGAAATTTATGAAATTTTAGAAGATTATAAAACAAAAGCAACCGAAGAATATATAAGATTAAAGAACAAAAAACAACATAAAAACTATGAAGAACTAAGACATGAGCATTTAAAAAAACTATTCCCCATTAAAAAACATGACCCAATTTTGGGAGAAATTACCCTATCTGGAGCAGATAAAAAAGTATTAAAAACAGCAAAAGAGAGCTTCAAAAACTTAGCCATAGGAAGCTACAGTGAAACGAAACCATACCTTAAAAAAATCGGGAAAGAAATAACAGCAAGAAGCACAGATGAGCTAAAAAGCCTTTATGCTAAAATGCGAAACTGTAAAGATGAGAAGCAATTTTTAGATTTTTTAAGTATGTTATTAAAAACAGAAGCTGAAATCTTAAAAATTGATGAACAAAGAGCTAAAAACCGTTTTGGAGATAATAGTAAAACAACAGTAAAAAATGATGAAATAGTAGAAGATAAGCGAGGTTTTACAAGCGAAGAGTTAGAAAAAAATAAAAGTATAGAAGAAATACAAGAGTATTTCTTAACAACAAGTTGTGGCTACACAAAAGAGCAACTAGAAGATAGCAAAAACAGTGCTTATAAGCAAAAAAAAGTTTGTGATATATTAAAAGACCTACTAGAAGATAATAACGAATACACAGCAGATTTTATAACATTTAATAGGCTTAAAGAAGTTTTACATATTATTCCTAAAATACCAAGAAAAACGGGAAACATTACGGGAGCTTATAGCTACTATTTATGCTATAAAAACAAGCCTAACAGCACTAAAGAAGAGTTAAGAAGCTCTACATCTACAAGAAAGGATTTAAGCTCTCTAAAGCGATATATAGATTTTTTAGAACTAAAAGAGTATATAAGCCCTAAAGACAAAAGAGAACTGGAAGAGCTTATAAAAACTTCAAACCTAGCAACAAATAAAGAAGTAATAAAAGGAGAAAGAACAGCAACAAAGAATAAGGCCGCCTTTAAAGATAGTATGCTTAAAGCGATTTTTAACAGACAAAACAGACCCTATAAGATAGTTTTTGACAAGCTAGAAAATGAAAAGCTAAAAGATAATAAAGATTTATTAGTTGCTAGATTTTATGCCCCTTTGCTTATGTTTTTTACAGGCTCACGATTAGCGGAAATTGTCCAATTAAAAGTTCAAGATTGCGAAATAAGAGAAGACAATATGGTCTGGCTATACATAGAAGCTAACGAGCAAAAAGGGAGTAAAACAGCAGCAAGTAAGCGAATAATACCCGTTCATAACTTTTTATCTAAAAATTTAAACTTATTAAATTTTATAAAAAAAGCACAAAATGAAAAGAGAGAATATCTATTTAATACATCAGCAAAAGATGAAGATAAAATAAGTAAAGAATTTAACCGCCACAAGGATTTTTTATTAGGTAATTTAGGTAAAGAAGATATATTCCAAAACAGCGATTATACCCTTTATAGCTTCCGCCACACTTATAAAACACACCTGGAAAACTTAGGAGTAAATAGAACCGTTATAAACAAACTTCAAGGCCATCAAGAAGATAAAATTATAGAGGGTTATTTTTCAATCACAGCAGAAGTAGTTGAAAATGTTAATAAATTTAAGAAACATGAAATAATAGAAAACTGGAGCGATTTTATAAAGTTAAGTGAAAGTTTAAGCTATTCTTAAGTTTTAAATAGCATTTAAAAGCATTTTAAGCTATCAAATAAGTAAGATAAAAGAAAAATAAGGTAAAGATAGCTTAAATACTTTAAAATTGCTTTAAGGGGTGTTTTTAGAGCATTTAAGCTTAAATTACCTTTAAGTTTTTAATTAATGAAAAAACCCTAGGAATACCTAGATAAGAACCTAATAAAAAAAATATATATAAAAAGTAGTAAATAACTATTAATTTATC
>CAZJVN010000069.1:0-1168 GCA_964549775.1 uncultured archaeon
CTTCTGTTGCAACAACATCGTTTTCATTTATTATTGGAATTATTTTATGTTCAAACAAAAAATCAAAAGCGTTTTTTATATTGTTTAAACACTCTTTGTTCAAAAGATCTTGTTGGGATAACAAAACTTGCCCAACCTCAAGTCCAATGCCCTCAAACCTTTTACTAAATTCTTGCATTAATTTGATTTGACCAATTGCAGCGAGTCCTTGTTGTTCTTTAACAATTGTAGGAGTAAAGTTTATTGCTTTTTTTCCTAAACCGATTGCTCCACTACTAACAATACAAATTTTTTTCCCTATTTTTGTTAATTCATTAACTTCAATTGCGAGTTTTGTTAAAAACTCTTTATCAAGTTCATTATTTTTTATTATTGTGTTTGTTCCAATTTTTATCAGTATTAAATTATAATTGTTAATTTCAAATTCTTCGTTTTTTTCCATTAATTTATTTTCCATAATTAATTCCCCCGTTTAGTTTTTTTTTATTTTTTTTGAAAAAGTGCCCTAAATTATTTAAAATTTAATTAGGGCAATAGGGGGAGAGGTGAAAAATTAAATGAAGAGGATTCTAAAAAAAGTGAATCTATTAACTTGAAAAGCACTGAATCCATACAATTGTTATTATAGTTCTTTATTAATAACAACTAATAGTTTTTTAGTGTAATAAAATACACATATTATTTTGTCAATTTTTGTAATTATAGTTAGTTTGTTTTAAAGAAAAGATTGTTTTTTAAAAAAAGTATTTTTGTGAAGGGTTTTTGTTCCCTCCACAAAAAGAAAAATTGTTTTTAGTTTAGTTCATATACAACATTTACTGTTGCACTTACTGATACGTCACTTGGTGATACTGGTGTTTCTGCTTTTGCTTCACTTGCACCAACAGCCATCATGTCATAACTTCTATAATTTGGAGTGTAGTAGTAAGAGTTTTCGCTTACTGATTGTACCTCTCCTAGAGTTATTCCTAACCCAGAAGCCATGCTTTGTGCTTTTGTTTTAGCCATTGCTGCGGCTTCAACTAGAGCTTCTTGTTTTGCTGTTTCTTGTGCAGCTTCTGATAGAGTGAAGTTTATGCTTGAAACGTTGTTTGCTCCTGCACTAACAGCAGCATCAATTATTGTTCCAGTTTTTAATATTGAAAAATATATTAGACGGTGTCTAGAT
>CAZJVN010000069.1:1178-2392 GCA_964549775.1 uncultured archaeon
TTTGTTAAGTTAGTGATTGTTATTTTTATTGAGTTAGTTGTTTTGTATCCAGTTGATACTTGTTTTGACCAACTATCTTGCCATTCAAATTGTTCTTGAACTGCATAATAAGTTGTTTCTATTTGTGAATCTTTCACACCTGCATTTTTTAGTGCAGCTCTAACTTGTTCTGATATTGTTGCATTATTCTCTTGACTAATGCTAGCTTGTTTATTTAAAGTTTCTACTGATAAGTAAATTTCTGCTTGATCAGGTGAAACCATTTTTTCTACAGTACCTGTTGTTGAGAGAGTTTTTGTAAACTCTTCCGCATCCCCAGTTACTACATTTATTTCGTTAGGAATTTTTGGTGTCATTAAAGTTGCTATAAAAAAACCAACTAATAATAACGCCACGATTCCTACTACAAACATTATTTTTGAACTACTCTCTTCCTTCATAAAACCACCTCAAAAGGGTTTCCTTGTTACTATTATTAGGGAATATTGATTTATTAAAGGTAATTTATTTGCTTAGGGAAAAACCTAAGTGAGAAAAAGATAAGTTTTTAGTCTCCAATAATTTCTTTTATTAATTCAGGAAATTCTTCAGTTCCCATATTGTTTAGACAATAATGTCCATGATTTTTCAAATTAACAATTTTTCCTCCAAGACTTTCATGAAACATTTTTAACCCCTTTTTGCCGTCTTCTGCTTCATCATCAGCAGTAAACATTACAATTTTTTTAACTCGATCTTTAATAGTTTTGTCAATTGGAAATTCATAAAAAGCTTGTTTGATTTCATCTTCTTCTTTTGCAATTTTCCAAGGGGCTACCAAAATTAGTTTAGCAATTCTATTTTTTGACTCTCCTAACCATCGTACAAGAAAGGAACAACCACAACTATGCCCAACTAAAACAGTATCTTCATTAACAGTGTACTTCTCAAATTCTTTTTTATAATCAGAATATTTTGGTTCCCATGGAGAAGGCATGAGTGGAGTTTCTGTTGGGATATTATTTTTTATTAATTCTCTTTTTGTCCAAGGAATCCAGTGCTTGTCATAGGTTCTCTTTTTTGGATCTACTCCATTTTTTTTGTTAGAAGGACAACCATGAATTATAATACAATTTAGTTGGTTTAATTTCATTACTTTCACTTTTATAAATAAAGAAAAATGGGGGATGAGGGAATTGAACCCCCGCCTGACGCTCCCAAAGCGCCGATCATAC
>CAZJVN010000070.1:0-2367 GCA_964549775.1 uncultured archaeon
GAAACAATAAAACAAATGGAAGGACTAATTAAAGGACTAGAAAAAAAATAATTTATTAAATAAATTTTATTTATATACAGTTTCTAATGCTTGTAACATGTATCCATTAAGCATTATTTTTATTGAATCATTTTTTTCAATACTTTCTTGTAACTTCTTTTGTTTAAATTTGAGGTATTCTTCAAGATAAGATATTGCTTTTTTTCCAGATTCTTGTTTAAATTCATTAGAGAATTCTCCAGTGAGTGAAAAGGTTTTAGGAATTATTTGGTTACTGCTTTTGTTATAATAATCTACATTTAATTTAATATTTTTATTATAATACTCGCTTAATGTTGCTAATTCTTTATTATTTCTTAATACAAACTCTGCTTCTAATGAATCACCCGTATATTCATTTAAATCTTTTACTGATTTTGTAATTTTAGTAATCCCAATTGCTAAACAAAGGATTCCATTATTTAAATTAATTAAAATTCCCATATTGCTCGCATAATCATCATTGGTGTTTGAATTTAATTTATCTTCAAAAAAAGTTACATCTTCTAAAGCGATTTCTGAAGACTTAATTAATGCTGAATTAACAAACACATCATAATTTCTTTTATTAATGTCTGTAATCATCATTGTTTGTTCTAAATCTGAGTTTTTTTTAGTTATATCTTCATTAAATTGAGTTTTCAGTTGATCAATGTTGTTTTTGACAAAACTCTTAGTTACTTGACTATCAGAATATTGGGTGCAACCAAATAAAGATAATGTGATCAAAAAAATTAGTGTAATTAAGATAATTTTTTTCATATCAATTAGAGATACTTTCTAATATAAAAAGTAAATCCCCCCACCCAGAATTGCACCGGGGATCTCTCGGTAACAGTTTGCTTGTAATGGAGTTTTTGCTCCATGGTTCTAAAATCTACAGCCAAGCGTTCTAGCTACTAAACTACGGGGGGATCTTTGATCCTTATGTTAATAGGATAATTAAATTAGATAGAGGAGTATTTTAAAGGTTTAGTTTTTGGATTTTTTGAAGTGGTGAGTTGGTTATTATTTGTTAGAATCAAATTTTTAGTTTATTAATTATCATTGGCCAGATTAGGGTGATAAATATTCCTGCGATTAAGAATAGAACTTGACTTATTATTCCATGGTTAATGTAAGCAGTTACTCCAAGTGCTCCAAAAATAATTGTTCCAATTCCAACTGAAAGAAGTTTGTTTTTTGGTTTTAATGTCATGTTTTTCATTTTATAAATAATGTAACCTAAATAATATCCTATTATTAAAAATCCAGCAAATAACCAATCCGGTAAGAGTTCTAAACAAAACAAAGTGATTACGAGTAAAATAATAAATATTTTTCCTTCATTTTGTGTAAGGTTAGAACTGATTCTTTTTAATTTCTCATAAGAGAACCAAAATAGTTTCCCAACAACTAAACCAAGAAGTACTCCTGCTAGAACATCACTCAAATAGTGATATCCTAAATACATTCTTGAAATTAGCACCAAAATTATTCCTAAAATAAAGAGTTGTTTTTCTAGAGGTTTAATTTTTTCTTGAGCAAAAAAGAAAACAGAAGAAATAGTTGTAGCGTGTCCAGAAGGCATAGAAAAAGTGTTCTTTTCTTCAAAAGAAATAACTCCTTCAGGTCTAGGTCGAGCGATTAAGATCTTAAGTGCCCCTGCAACTACTGTTGAAAACAAAATTAACGAAATTAGAGCAAAACTCTTTTTTTCTTTCCCGCTCCAAAAAAACCAAGCTCCAATTAAAATCCAAAAAGCTGGGTGACCCAAAAAAGTTACTAAATTAAAAAAAAGGTCAAGTGCTGGTGAAGAAAAAGATTGTAAGAATTGATTTACTATTATTTCTTCCAAAACCAAATCACCAAACACTGTCCAACAAATTGTGTTACCTTTTAATTAATTATTTATTTTACTTTTGCTTTTTTTAATCTCCCCATTCCAGGTATTTGTATTTGTGTGTAATCAATCATAAGTCCGCAGGCTTTTAGACATTTTCTTGTAGCATAAGTTTTCAAAAAATCTGCTACCTCTTTTTGTTGGTTTTTTTGTAGTTCAGGAACTTGTGAAATTTCATTAATTACTTTTGAAATACTTCTAGAATTAATTTCTTCAAGAGCTTTAATAGCATCTCCTTTTGTAAGTCCAAGTTCATTAATTACTTTATCAAGTTTGTCAAGATCTACTTTTTTCTTTAAATTAACCTCAACTTTTCCATCAACACTATTAGTCAAACTAGCTAAGAATTCCATTACTGTTAGTGGATCAGTTTTTTCAGTTACAGTTTGTTTTCTAATAGCTTTCCAATCATCATAATTTGCAATAAATTGTATACTTCCTTCCAT
>CAZJVN010000071.1:0-2345 GCA_964549775.1 uncultured archaeon
CAGACCTAACGCCCTACGGGTGTATGTCAAACGGAACATTTACAGAATGTCATTGACATTCTATTTAGCCACCAAAAGCCTATTTTATCGTTGAATGTCAATAACATTCACTTGACATTCATTCTTTTGCGTTTTTGATAATTTGGGAGTATGCTTTTAGTAAACAGGTGTATGCTCTTGCAAAAAAAAAGACTAAATAAATTTAAAGTCTTTTTATTGCAATTTTGGGCGTTAAAAGGAAAAAAGCTTTAGCTTTTTTTTAGTCAAGCTACGCTTGAAAATCATCTCAGATAAGTATCTGTAATCTCTGGTCTACTGTGACCCATTTCTTGCGAAACTTCTGCTTTTGAGTTAGTTTCTAGCATTTTTTGAGCGTATGAATGCCTAATTCCGTGGGTCCCATTGTATTTTTGCCCACTTTCTTCTATTTTTTTTTGTAAATCTCTTGCATAAGTACGCTTATTCACTTCATATTTGCCCTCTGCAGCATTTTCTCTTATCTTTTGAGCAAGATTAGGACTAAGTTCTTTTTGACTTAATTTACCCCCTTTTTCGCGATATGTGAGTGTATTTCCATTGAGTTGTTTATTTAAATCAATGTGAGTTGATGCATTCACTCTTAATCCATAATCTCTTTGCAACTCAAAAGCTGGTTGATGTTTTTCTTTTAGCTCTATTTTCTCTAAATTCTTGTAAGCTCTTGTTTCCAGTTCTGCTTTTGGCAGCTCTTTTTTTAAATCTGCCCTTAAAATTTTAATTTCATTTCTTGTGAAATTAAAATGATCAGATACTTTATTAAGCTCCGACATGTAGTTTGAAGCAGTGTTGTACCCGATATTTTTAGATTCAAGCCAGGAACTAACAATATCAATATTTATTGCTTTAATATCTTGAATTTTAAATTCAGTTTTTGCGTAAGTTGCAAGATTTGTTAAATCATTTTTTAAATTTTCCAGGCTCTTGAAGCTGTGTACTTTGTCACTTATTTTGTGACCACTTTCAAGACTTTTAACACCAGATTGCTCTCTAGTCTCTTTTTTTGATGTTCCGATACCATTTACTTTTTGCATTATTTGCGAAACTTGGTATTTAACACTTCCTAATCTTGCCATATTTTAAATCTCTAGCTTGGAGATGATTTTGTTGATTTGTGCAGCGATAACAGTTGCTTCCAGTTTGTCATAGTAGAATATTTCATTCTCATTAAAAAACTTAATAGCTATATTTATTTTTTTATTTTGGCTTACAAGTTTACAAGCAAAACTTTCGAACTCGTAAGATTTATCTATGTCGAACTTGTTACTAGCAAAACCATTTAGACAGTTTACAAAAGCTATCACTTCCAGTAAATCAGATGTTAAAATATTGTTAAAATAATTAAAACTTTCTAATTTATAAAAGTGTCTTTTTTTATTTTGAATAACAAATTTTGCAGGTTTTAATGAATGAATTTCTGTTGGTTTTATCTCTATTTCTTCCAGCTCTTCAAATTCTCGTGTTAAAATAATGTTAAATTTATTTACTTTGTAATTCATTATTTTTCCTTTTTTATTATTGAGTGAATTGTAAAACTTGATAATGAAACTTGAAGATTACTTCTTGCTAATCGATAGTTAATATTATCAGTAATATCTCTAATTGATTTTCCATTTTTATGTAATTCTAAAATCAAATCTTTATATTTTAATCGTGCTAATTTTTTTTTATAATTTATGTTTTGCATGTTAGATTTTAGCTAAAAAAAAATATGGTGTCAATTAAATAGCAATACCCCAAATGGTGGGGGGGTATTGCTCCCGTTAGGTGTGACACGAATGTGTCCACCTGACGGGAGTGGGGAGTTGACAAAAGGCAAAATTTTTAATAAAATTACGGATATTTTATTAATTTTTTAACTCGTAGTAGTAGTTGGTGTTGATTTTTCCGAAATAAATCCTGCTTTCTTTTTTAGCAGACACAAAAAAAAGAGTGTTTAAAAAGTTTTTCTTATAAAAAACTTATTGGATTTTGGCCAATTAAAAAAAGCAAAGGGTTCTGTTTTAGCCGAAAAACTGGAGGTGCAGCATTATCTCTAATGAGCGTTTTATGATAGGTTGATAGTTTTTATATATATATTTAATTTTTTTTTCAAAACTATTGTAACTTAGGCCAACTCATTAAAAAAGTGCAAGATGTTACCATATTCATCTAAAAAATGTGTTTTTACTTAACAAAATTCAATTTTTAGGAGTTTAGAATAAATAGTAAGTTACCTAGCTTGGTAATTCAATTATATTTAAACAATAAAATTCTTTATAAAAAGCATAGTTTTTAGCTTTGATTTTAACGGTATTATTTACAAGTTC
>CAZJVN010000072.1:0-2211 GCA_964549775.1 uncultured archaeon
CCTGGACAAGTTATTGATTACAGACTTAGAAGAGCAAGAGAAGTTATTGACGGATTTTTACTTCCACACATTGGACAAGACGAACCAGCAAGACTTGCAAAAGCTTACTACTTATCAATGATGGCAACTAAAGCAATTGAGCGACACTACAAGTTAAGAGGAAAAGATGACAAAGATAATTACGTGAACAAAAGACTTGAATTAAGTGGAAAATTAATGGAACACTTATTCAGATACTCATTCAAATATTTTGTAAAAGATTTGAGATTCCAAATTGATAGAACTGTTACTAGAAGAAGAAAATTAAATATTTCAACAGTTGTAAGACCTGGTGCTGTAAGTGAAAGAATCAAGTTCGCTATGAGTACAGGAAACTGGATTGGAAGAAGCACAGGTGTTGCAAAATTCATGGATAGAGTAAATTACTTAGCACCACTAACAGATCTTCGAAAAGTAAAATCACAATTAGCTAAAACTAGAGAACTTTATGAAGCACGTGATGTTCACGGAACACACTGGGGAAGACTTGATCCCATTGAGACTCCTGATGGACCACAATGTGGACTTGTAAAAAATCTTTGTTTCATGGCTGAAGTAACAACTGATGCACCAGAAGCACCAGTAGAAGACTTGTTACACAAACAAGGAGTAAGATTAAAGAAATTATAATTGAAAAATTATGATTGAAATAAAAATTAAAAAATAAAATATGGAAAAAATTGTGGGTGAATTTTATGGCAAAAGTAGCAAAGGTTTATGTTAACGGAAGATTAATCGGATTCCACGATGATCCAGAAACACTAACAAACAAAATCGTTGATTCTAGAAGAGAAGGAAAATTACAAAAAGAAATAAACGTTGCTTACCAAAAAGACACTAACGAAATTTATATCAACACTGATGCTGGAAGAGTACAAAGACCAGTTATTGTTGTTAAAAACGGAAAGAGTGCTTACACTCCTGAAATTGCTAAACAAGTAAAAGAAGGAAAATTAACTTTCGCAAAATTACTTGAAATTGGAGTAGTAGAATACCTTGATGCTGAAGAAGAAGAAAATACTCTAATCGCACAAAAAGAAGACGAGATAACAAAAGAACACACTCACTTAGAAATTAATGGAAGTGCAATTCTTGGAGCTATTAGTAGTTTAATTCCTTATATTGAACACGACATGTCAGGAAAAGCTCTTCACGGAGCAAAAATGTTTAAACAAGCTACCGGGTTTGGAGCAGCTAATTACAAAATCAGACACGACACTGAAGGATACTTGTTGTACTACCCAGAAATTCCAATGGTTAAAACAAAAACAATGGATCTTTTAGAACTAGAAAAAAGACCACAATCACAAAACTTTGTAGTAGCAATAATGCCATACTATGGTTTCAACACTATGGATGCTATTGTACTAAACAAAGGAGCAATTGATAGAGGACTTGCAAGAGCTTGCTATTTTAGAAATTACGAAGCAGTTGAACAAAGATACCCTGGTGGACAAAGAGACAAATTTGAAATTCCTACAGAAGAAAAAGTAGGATTCGTTGAAGAAAAAGAATACAAAAAATTAGGTGAAGATGGAATCGTTAGACTTGAAGAATATATAGCAGAAGGAGAAGCAATTATTGGAAGAACTTCACCACCAAAATTCTTTGAAGACATGACAGATTTTGGAGTAGATGAAGAAAAAAGAAGAGACAGTTCAGTTACTATTAGAAAAGGAAAACCAGGTTACGTTGACACAATCATGATGACAGAAGGAGAGGATGGAAGTAGACTTGTAAAAATAAAAGTAAGAACTACACTAAGACCTGCAGTTGGAGATAAAATTGCTTCAAAGCATGGACAAAAAGGAGTAGTATCAATGATTGTTCCAGAAGAAGATATGCCTTTTACAATTGACGGAATAAAACCTGACCTAATACTAAACCCACACTCAATCCCATCAAGAATGACTATGGGACACTTAATGGAAATGCTAGGTGGAAAAGTTGGAGCAGCAAAAGGAGAAATAATTGACGGAACCCCATTCAACAATGTATCAAGAGAAGACATGGAAAAAGCACTAAAAGAAGCAGGATACAGAGCTGACGGAATGGAAATATTTTATGACGGAATTACAGGACAAAGAATAGAAGGGAGTGTATTTACAGGAGTAATTGCAACACAAAAACTTTACCACGTAGTATCACACAAATTACAAGCTAGAGCAAGAG
>CAZJVN010000073.1:0-2196 GCA_964549775.1 uncultured archaeon
TGCAAGAACTCTTGAAGCTCAAATGGTGGATAAAGCAATTGAAACAAAAAAAGATTACGAAGTTTACTTAAACAAAGGAAGTGCTGTTGGAAGAGTAAATGGACTTGCAGTTTTTGGAGATGGTTCAGCAGGAAGTATTATTCCAATTGAAGCAAGTGTTGCTCCACCGTCATCAAAAAATTCTTCAAAAGTAATTGCCACAGGAAAATTAGGAGAGATAGCAAAAGAAGCTGTAGAAAATGTTTCAGCAATATTCAAAAAAATTTCAGGAGAATTTTCAAAAGATATTCATATTCAATTTTTACAAACTTATGAAGGGGTAGAAGGGGATAGTGCTAGTGTTTCAATCGCCACAGCAGTTATTTCTTCAATAGAAAATATTCCAGTTCGTCAAGAACTAGCAATGACTGGTTCACTTTCAGTAAGGGGAGAGGTACTTCCTGTTGGAGGGGTTTCTTCAAAAATTGGGGCAGCAATCAAAGCAGGATTCAAAGAAGTAGTAGTTCCAAGAAGTAACTTGAATGATATTGTGTTATCAAAAGAAGAATTAGCTCAAGTAAAAATAATTCCAGTAAATAATTTAGTAGAAGTGCTTGCAATTGCGCTTGTAGATTGTAAAGAGAAAAAAGTTTTACTTGCAGATTTAAGAAAAATAATTAGAACAAATAAAGTTGAAGATATTATAAAAAAAATTATTCCAAAAATAATTGCCTAAATAAAAAAGTAAAAACTTTTTTTAAAGTAAATTAGAATTTGAAATTATTCTTTATATTTTAAAAGTATTTTTATTGAAAGTGTTTTTTACATTGTTAGAATTATTCTTCCTTGTCTTAGAGAGAATTGTTCCATTGTTTTTTCTAAGGTTTTTTCTTTTTCGGTTTTTATTGTGATTGTTTTCTTTTTCTTATCTATCCCACTTACTTTTCCAATGTAAGTTCCTTCTTCATCAAGCACAATTAATCCTAAAAGTAGTTTTGTTATTTTTGTTTTAACATCAAATACTCCACTTATTCTCATCATGATTACAAGTAAAATTAAACTAGCCATTATGTTTAGTGGGAACCAAGTTATTTCTGCTTGTCTTAGAAATACTAGAGTTCCTGCATCAAGTATTGCCCAAATAGCTATGATTGAAGCAGATTGTACTCCATATTTTCCTAACTTATAAACTTTCTTTAAATAAAATGCATCAATTATTTTTCCTGCAAGAACTAAAAGCACTGCAAGTGCAAGGAAGGGGAACACAAGTCTTGTTGCTGAAATTACATCAACTGTGATGTCAATAAATTCTGAAGAATTAAGTTGAATGTAAGCTAACCAAAAACCAAATATTGGAGAAAGTAGTGCTGCAACGTAGAGTAAAACACTTATTCTTTGATTTGTTAAGCTTACTGAAATTAATCTTAAGTAATCAAATATTTTTTCTTCAATTCCAAATCCTTTTAACATTAAATAACTTCCAAGAATTAGCGCCATTGCTTGTATTGAATAAATTCCTAAAGCAAAATATGCAAGTAACATTACTCCTGGTATTCCTAAAAATAATCTAGCAACCCCTGGATCTTTAATTGCTTCTTTGATTGTGTAAAAAGTTGATTCAACTGCTTTTGCTTGCTTAATTATTACTGTGTCTGTTGAAATTATTTTTCCTCTTGATTGAAGTAGTGGAATTACTTGAGCATCTTCTGCTCCATCAGTAACTAAAATCCATCCATCTACTAAGTATTCTTTTTGTATTTGGTCAAGTTGTTTTGATATTTCTTTATCAGACCCAAGCCCCATTTTTTCTGCACCAGTAAGGGTAACAATTTCTACATTTTTGAATTCTTTTCTTGCTTCTTCAAGTTTTTTTAATGCAGCAAACATAGTGTTAGCATCGCTTTCTTCAGGATCATTTAAAATTAGTTTTTCTGCAGCAATTAAGTTTTTTTCTCTACCAATAACTGGTCCAAATATTTTTGCTTTTCTTCCAAGATCATTGTCTCGGTCGACACAAACAACAAAAACTTTTTTCTTCATAAATTAACCCTTACTTAATTCCTTTTTATTAATTACTCTATTGTTCCTCTCTTTTGCGCTTCTTATATTAATTAATTAATATTAAGTATATAATAAGCTTTTTTCTTAAGTATTTTGCTTAATTGGCTCTGTAGAAATGATTTATAAATAGGCATAAATAGGAGGTTCGGCCTCCTA
>CAZJVN010000074.1:0-2022 GCA_964549775.1 uncultured archaeon
TCATCTGCGGAATTGGAAAAGAAAAAAATAGCTGAAGAGAAAAATAGATTAAGAGCAGAACTGGAAGAAATTGAAAAAAAAGAACAAGAAAAACTGAATGAAGAAAAAGATAAATTAGCAAGAGAAAAATATAAAAATTTAACTATTGAAGAACAAGAAAAATATAAAAAAGAATTTGATAAAATTTCAGAAAATATAAAGAAAATAGCATTTCAAAATAGCTTAGAAGTGTTTGTTGTTTCAAAATTAAAAATGGAATAAATGGTATAATTTTATTATTTTACACCATATTTAACTTGAATTATCTTTAAAAGTGTGGTATAATTCTATTATAATATACCAAAAGAGGTGGAGTAAATGAATTATAATTCAATGACTAAAGCTGAATTGATAGAACTTTTGAAGAAAAGAGATGAGATAATCGCAAAGTTAGAAAATAAAACAGAACTTAGAAAAGAACTACTTGAAGAAGCAAGAGAAAAGAAAGAGCAGGCTCAAGAGAAGAGAATTAAAACATTGAAAAGAAAAATTAAAGAGATTATTGCAGAAAAAAAAGATAAATTAAGTATAAGAGAACTTTGTAAAGTGTTAGAAATCAATAGACAAACACTATATAATAATAATCTTAATGAATTTTTTGAAATGGTTATAAAACAAAATTTTTTGAAATCAGGAGAACCAAATTTTGTTGAGATAACACAACAGAAAAAAAGAAATAAGTATTATGTTTCAATATCTGAAAGTAGCGGTCTTATGTTTGCTCAAGACGACTATTATGAATTTACTGAAAAGGTTGAATTACTTAACTTTTTACGAGATTACAAAGCTAAAAATGAGTATAGAATCATTATAGAAAAAACGGTATAAAACTATATTGTTATACCGTAAAAATATATAAATTACAATAAAAAAAGACCACTTTTTTAGGTGGTCTTTTTTTATAACACTTTTAAAGCTCCCTATTGGATTGGTTGGGAAACACCGCTTTGATAGCTCTCTGTTAATGGTTGAGAAACACCGCTTTAATCGCTCCCTATCATAGTCGGGAAACACTGCTTTTAAAAGCAAATAGATATAATCTCTTTAGTATGTTACATTTTGAGGAAATACTCTTTTCCTCTATGAAATTATAGCATTTTTCTTTTGGTTTTTCAAGTACGGGTTCAAATAGCTGGGTTTGCTATTTGAACTCAATAACAGACTTCCGGAAGAAAAAAATTTACCGGGAAAAACCTAAATCTCTTTCCGGCTTTTTCTGTTTTTCAAGTTCTTGGATTTTCTCTTTCAAAATTTTATTAAATTCTTGATCCAAATTTTTCTCTTCAAGTCCTTTTTCTGTTTTGTTCGTTTCTTTGACTGCAATATAATTATTATTTATTAACTCTTTTACTGCCATTTTAAAATCTTGATATTTTATAAATTCCCCGATTGGCTGCTTAAACGGTTCTTTGGCAGCCGATGAACGAGTTTCCATTTGTCCATTTTCAAAAGTTTTTGTTTCTACAAATATTATTTTCCCTGTGATTTCATTGTAAAACTCCACTTTTTTAGATGTTTTTTCAACTCTTTTTTCTTCCATTTCTTGTATTTTTTTCTGTGCGATTTCTCTCTTTTTCTCAATTTCTGCTTTTTCTAATGTTTTTATTTTTTCTTCTAACTCTTTCAATTCTTTTTCCAGTTCCGTTTTATTGCCGATTCCATTTAATTGATTTATTATATTATTTTGTTTAAAATCAACAGTTTCAATATTTTTCTTTAACTCTGATATTCTGTTTTGTTTTTCTGTTTCAAGTTCTTTTGCTTTTCCCGAAATTCTCTCAAATAAACTATATTTTTCAGGTTTTTCAAGGTTTTTTATTTTTTCTTTAAAACTTTCTTTGGCACTTTCTAAATTTTTATGTATTTTTACAAGTTTTTCGCCCTGCTCCAATTTGAGTAAAATTTCTGTTTTTAATTTTTTGAGGTCTGAAATACTTTTTGAATGCCCTTTAAACTGCTCAAAATTGCCCATAGGCTCTTTTG
>CAZJVN010000075.1:0-1989 GCA_964549775.1 uncultured archaeon
TTGCCAAAAAGCAGAGCTCCTGATGACCCAAAAGAAGCTTTAGTTTAATTGTAAATTTTTCAAAAAAGGTTTATTTTTAACTTCTATTATTAAATAATTTATTAGGGTGCTTTGGTTTGGGTGTAAATCTATCTGATATTGTTGAGAAGAAAGAAATTACTCTTCAAGAATTAAGCGGAAAAAAAGTTGGAATTGACTCTTATAATATGCTTTACCAGTTTCTTGCCTCAATTAGGGGTCCTGATGGATTACCTTTGGCTGATAGTCAAGGACAAGTTACTTCACACTTAACAGGATTATTTTACAGGACACTAAATTTAATGGATATTGGGATAAAACCAATTTATGTTTTTGATGGCGCTCCAAGTGAATTAAAAAAAGAAACTCTAAAGAAAAGGAGTGAAATTAGAACTGATGCAATGGAAAAGTCAGAAAGTGCACTAAAAGAAGGAAACTTGGAAGAAGCACAAAAATTTGGTTCACGCGCACTAAAATTAACTCCACTAATGGTTAATGAAGCAAAAGAACTACTCAAACACATGGGAGTACCAGTTGTTCAAGCACAAGAAGAGGGAGAAGCACAAGCAAGTGTAATGTGTCACCAAAAATTAATTGATGGAGTAGTATCACAAGATTTTGATTGTTTATTATTTGGAGCAAATGATTTGTATAGAAATGTTGGTTTTTCAGGAAAGCGAAAAGTTTCTGGAAAAAAATTCTTTATAGAAATAAAACCAGAACACCTAAATTCTGAAGAGATATTATCTCAATTAAAAATAACTAGAAAAAAACTAATTTGGTTAGGAATTTTGGTTGGAACTGATTTTAATAAAAAATTTCCAAAAATTGGCCCAAAAACCGCACTAAAATTAGTTCAAAAATTTAATTCGTTTGATGAGATAATAAAAGAAACAAAATATGAACCAGAATTTGATTACCAAGAAATAGAAAAGGTATTTTTAAATCCAGTAAGTTTTGATATTAGTGAAAAAGAAATTCAACCAAGTGAAGTAAATAAAGAAAAATTATTAGAATTTTTGGTTGAAAAACATGATTTTTCAAGAGAACGAGTAGAAAAAACAGTAAACGATTTTTTAGGAAAAAAAGTAGAAAAAGAAAAGCAAAAAAACCTTGGGGCTTGGTTTAGTTGAAGAAAAAAAGTTTAGAAAAATTAAGAAAAGAAATTGATTTGCTTGATAAAATAATAATTAATTCTCTTGATAAACGATTTAAAGTTGTAAAACTAGTTGGTGAATTAAAAAAAGAACAGGGCATATTTATTGAAAACAAAAATAGAGAAAAAATAGTTCTCTCTAAAAGTGATCATTCAAAATATTCTAAAGAAATTAAAGAGATTTATTTAAAAATAATTGAACAATCAAAAAAAATTCAAAGAAAAGGTTAGTAATTTATTTTTTTAATTATTTTGTCAAGTTCGTTTAAATCTTTTATTTCAAAATCTGCTTTAAAATTAATTTTGTTTCTTTCATCATACTCTTTGTTTATCATTTGTACTGTGATCATTCCGCATTTTTTTGCACCAATTAGATTTCTTTTTGTATCATCAACAAAGATAACTTCACTGGACTTTGATTTAGTTTCTTTTAGAAGAGTTTTATAAAATTTTAAAAAAGGTTTTCTTGTTTTCATTTCTTTGCTAACAAATATTTTTTTAAAATACTTTTTTATTTTTAATTTGTTAATTTCTTTTTCAAATAAAATATCAATGTGGTTTGAAGCTAAATAAAGGGGAATTTGTTTGTAAAGTTTTTCTAGTGCACTTTTTGATCCTTTGTGGAAGTAAACTTCTTTCAAAAAATCATTTCGTTTATTTTTTGGAACTCCTTTAAAAAATTCTTTATAACTTAATTTTCCTGTTCGGGCTTTTTTGTATCTTTTTAAAACTTGATTTTTTGTTAAATAATCTTTAGTGTGTCTATAAACTCCGTCAGTTAAAATTTTTCCATTGTGAGTTACTACTCCTTCAAG
>CAZJVN010000076.1:0-1894 GCA_964549775.1 uncultured archaeon
TTTTTTTGCCTTTTTTTGATTTATGAAAACAGATGTTAACAGTTCGAAACTTAAAAGGGGATAAAAAAAAAGATTTTTAAAAATAGGTTTTTTAAAAATGGAGTTAAAGCCCGATTTCATCGGGATTTTTAAAAGGTTTTTTCTAGCTTGTTTGAGGAACTAGATAGGGGTATTACTAAACCCCCTTTTTTTATCTGTTTAAGTGGAGGGAAATTACTCCCATTTAGTGTTTTTTTTCCATTCACCCGTTAACTGGTGTTGGTGTAAATAAAGCCCGTCCGATAGCTTAAAAAGAGTTTTCTAATATTTGGTAGTGCCTAGCCACTGTTTACCCTAGTTCGAGCTTTTAATAGCCCTTATTTGATTGAGTTCAGGTGAAACAACCAAAACGAAAACCTAAAACGGGCAAAGCCCTTAAGGTTTTCAATACTGAAAAGCAGATTTTCAATACAAAGAAAATGTTAAAATTCCTTGAATAGTTTTCTTATATCTGTATATTGGTCTAAATATCTTACAAATTCTTCCGTTTTTTCCCTCAAGTAAAAATCTGTATTTTTTGGCTCTTCCAAAAATTCTATTAATCTATTTCTTAACCATATTCTATCTCTCTTGTATTCCTTTTGTTTCTCTTTGTCTAATTCAACAATTGGAAATCCATTATAATCATATTCATTAATTATATGACTCCAAACACTATGTGTTAAAATTCTGTTATCGTTACTATCCATATTTTTTGACTCCTGTAATAATCTCATCGTTTTAGTAAATATCATTTTTAAAACTGTGTTTACTTTTTCTTCTAAATCTTGTAAAGTGTCTATTTTGTATAATCTTAATTGTGTTCTT
This sequence comes from uncultured archaeon, assembly GCA_964549775.1. Taxonomy (GTDB): domain Archaea; phylum Iainarchaeota; class Iainarchaeia; order Iainarchaeales; family JAAZKV01; genus JAAZKV01. The sequence goes on from CAZJVN010000076.1 coordinate 847, forward strand.
CTTAGTTCTAATTCTACGTTCCATATGCTTTTATAATCTGGAACTTTATGATATTTGGAAATATATTTTTTTCCAATTAAATATTCTTTAGAATTTGCTTCGTTAAATTCTAAAGTTGTTAACTGTTTTATTTTGTCATATATTCTTAAAAATAAACCGTTAGTTCTTGAACCTAGATAAAAAGTTTCTAATCTTGTACCATTGTATTTGGATTCTGATTTTCTAATTTTTGTAGAAAAAAAATCATATTTTAACCAATCAAAAGAAAAGTCAAAAATGTAAGTGTTAACATCAACTCTCGAAAGTTGAAATTTTTCAGGAACTAAGGCAAAACCACTAAACAATTGTGTAAAATATTCAATAATGTCTTGAATTGACATTTGTTGTAATGTTGTCGAATTCATCTGAATTTCTAATTGTGGAAGATTATCTTTATCGTTTAAATTTTTAAAACCGATTCTACATATTTCCAATCGGGCAAAGCCCTCATCGGATTTATTGGGTATGCTTCCAAAGTGTTTAAAATAAGTAAATTGGTTGTTGTAATCCTTAGAAAGTAATTCAAAATCTTCACTTTCTAGCTTCTTTCTACATAGAAAGTTAATAAAAAAATCGTTATAATATTGTTTATCAACTTTTATGAAAAAGTAAAGAGCATCTAAACCACAAACAGACTGGTAATCATTTTGGCTAGGTGCTTTTTTTATTTTTTTAAGAGTGTTAACAGTAGCACTCATTGTAAATCCTCATCAAAATCAATTTGTCCTTGCTTTCCCTCTAAATTGCAAATAATAATATTTTTATCATAAGATAAAAAACCCATTTTAACGTGTCCTGTTTTTTTATAAGTATTAGCTGTACTAATTATGTAATCCATATAACCCCTAAGTAATTCAGTAGGTTTAAAATTCACAGGAAGTGAATGACAAGCATTTTCAAATTCTTCTATTTTTTCAGGTGAAACTCTAAATCCAACTACTTTTGTTTTAGCCATTTTTTTGCCTTTTTTTGATTTATGAAAACAGATGTTAACAGTTCGAAACTTAAA
>CAZJVN010000077.1:0-1807 GCA_964549775.1 uncultured archaeon
GCTAAAACAAAAATTAGCCAGTTGTTTTTTAAATTTTCAAATTGTTCTTTTAAACCCATAAATTTTTCCTCCAAATAATATTTATTTTTAAATATTTTTTAAACACTATTTTTTGATTAGGAAATTACCTAATCTTTCTTGTTTCTAGATAATATCTTTTTTCGTGTGCTTCTCCCATTGAAAAAGTTTTTCTTGGTAAAGCTCCATCAACAATAACAGTTTTGTAAAATTGCTTCTTTTGAATTGTTGGAAGATATATTCCTGCGTTGTTTGGCTTACTCCCGAGAGTACAAAGAACGTCGTCGCCGTGGACATAATCTATTTTTTCAAAGCCGCCGGCTTTTCCAAAAGTGTCCAAGAAATCCTGTATTGTTCCTACAGGAAGATTTGTTTTTGGATTTGTTATTTTTATTATTCCTGTTGCCTTTGGATTTTCTGTAATTAAACCAATAAAGTGTTTGTCTTTACTTTTCTTTATCTTTATTAATTCCATTACTTCTTCTTTAGTTGCTTTTGAAAACTTGAAAGATTCCCCAAAATGGTTTTTCATTTCTTTAACAATATCTTTTTTAAGATTAAACAAAACTCTGTGGATTGCTTCAAACTCCAAAGACTCATCATGAAGATTAACAAGTTCAATTAAAGCATATCGTGCTGGGTGATTCATAATTTCTTCTTTATTGTCTGTTTCTTTTTTTAAATTCTCCCAAACTGCTTTAGCTGTTGCTAAAGAATGATTTCCGTCGCCAACAGCATAAAGAAGAACAGAATAGTCTTTATCTAATTTATATTTTTTTTTGAATTTTTCAGGACTAGCCAATCTTTCTAATTCCTTTGCTGCTTTTTTTTCAAATCTTTTATTTACAAGATATCCTTCAATGTGACCGCCTTTTTTCATAAGGTCAAAAGAATAAAGCTTTTCAAAGTCTTTTTTATTTTCGCTTATTTTTTCTATGACTTTCCCTTTAGGGTCGTCAATTAATACCATTATGTGCGGTAACTCTAAAGGCGCATCCTTTCTAATCTCGATTCTTGGTGGAAGTCTTTCTAAAATTGTTCCTTCTGTAGCTCTAACAAGTGTTGTTGAACCTTTATTGTAATTATATTTTTCTAAATCTAAAGCAACAACTAATCCTTTTCTAATCTTATCTTTTATTTGTCTTTCAACATAAATAAAACCCATATTTTCATCAAATATCTTTTTTGAAATATATTCTTTCATTGTTCCAACAATGCTAGCAATTCTTTCATGTTTGTCTGAATCTTCCAAATAAATTTCAGGAAATGTGATTTTTAAGGTTGATGGATTATTTCCTACTATTTCTTTAACAGAATTCCAATATTCTGGTTCAGAGGTGTATTGATCACAAGCAACAACCGCCCACTTGGAATAATCAATTTCTTTTTTTGGTAATAATACCTTTGGGCTACAAAGTCCTATATTTTCATAAAATCTTGTTTTCATATTTTTTCACATCCTTTTTCTTTTAAATACTTAAATCTTGGAATTAATTTTCCATCTACAATTACTTTTTCTTTAAACATTTCCTCTGGTCTTAACCAAAAGTTTTTTCCTTCTTTATAGATTACAAAATTGTCTAAAGTTTCTGTGTGTTTTCCAACACCAATAACTTCTACAATCTTTCCTTTGTAGTGCTTATAAATTCCAAGTTTCATAAAAAGTCTTTTCTTTTGGAACCAATTGTTTTTTCTTTCGACACCGTGTACTTTCTTTTTTCTAAAAAGAAAGGACCGAGATGCAATCACCGGGATTCGAACCCGAGTCGCAAGCTTGGGAAGCTTGCAT
>CAZJVN010000078.1:0-1766 GCA_964549775.1 uncultured archaeon
GTTTGACAAGTTTAAAGCCCGCAATCCCTTACTGACGCTACACCCAAACGTTAGCGGTAAGTGCAAAAAAAATAGTAAAAAACTTGCATGATGATAACTTTTGAGTTAACTTTGCATCATGGATAAACAAAGACAAATAATTTTTTACAAGCGCTATTTCATCGACTTCTATTTGGGTCAGACCGAAAAAGTTCAGGAAAAAATTGAGTATGTTTTTAAAATTTTAAGAACGGTTCAGAATGTTCCGAAGAAATTTCTAGACCATATGACCGGAACTGAAGGACTTTATGAAATTCGAATAGAATTAGATAGTAACATATATAGGATATTCTGTTGCTTCGACAAAGGAAACCTAGTTGTTCTTTTTAATGGATTTCACAAGAAAACTCAAAAAACGCCTAAACAGGAAATTGATATGGCTTTGAAGCTGAAAGATGAATATTTTAACTCAAAAAACAAAAAGTGATGAACAAAGTAAAAAACATTAGAGATGCTAAAAACTTTGACGAGTTATTAGACATAAAATACGGAAAAATAGGTTCTGAAAAACGGGATAACTTCGAGGAAAAAGCTCAATATTTTGTTATCAGCGAAATGTTGAAAGAATCTCGTAAAGAAGCTAATATGACACAAGAACAATTGGCAGAGAAGGTTGGAACAAAAAAAAGTTATATCTCCAGACTTGAAAATGGAAAGTGTGATATTCAACTTTCGACTCTTTACCGAATTTTTGAATTTGGCCTGGGGAAACGGATAAATTTGATGTTCGGATAAAACGCCTAACCGCTAACATGCACTAAGCGCAACCCTATCGGGTTTACCGCTTAGTGCCGACCGTTAGCAGCAAGCCGAAAAAAAATTCCGACTATTCAAAATTAAATATCGAATTATGAAAAGAACAATTAAATCTCAGACTTATTATCTAATGACTATTGGAGTAATACTAGTTTCATTAGTAAGTTGTAAACCTGAAATTGAGTCAAAGTTAGTACCAGTATTATCAACTGAAACAATTTCATCAATAACTCAAAACACGGCTGTTTGTGGTGGTAATATTACTTCAGACAATGGATTGGAAGTTACAGCACGAGGGGTTTGTTGGAACTTAAAGCCAAACCCAACTATAAATGACAGTTTGACAAAAGATGCTGCTGGAACTGGAAAATTTGTAAGTAACTTAAATAATCTTCTACCTGACACAACCTACTATGTAAGAGCATATGCTACAAACAGTGACGGAACAGCATATGGTTTGCAGGTTTCATTCAGGACATTAAAAGGAATAACTCCATTAATATCAACAACAAAAGCAATTAACTTGACTGATATTAGCGCTACTTCAGGAGGTAACATAACATTTAATGGGGGAACAATTATTTTCGAAAGAGGAGTTTGTTGGAGTACAAATCCACTCCCAACAATTGCCAACAATAAAACATCAGACGGTAACGGAAGTGGAGTTTTCACAAGTACTATAACTGGTTTAACAGAAGGTACAACATACTATATTAGAGCCTTTGCCGTGAATAATACAGGTGTTGGCTATGGTAATCAGGATACAATAAAGACATTGACAAAGCCAACACTTAGAACAAATACTATTAAAAGTATAACTAAGACTTCCGCAATTTCAGGTGGAAATATAGATTTTGATGGTGGTAGTCCAATAACTTCTCGCGGAATAGTATGGGGTACAAGCCCAAATCCTAATATTTCATTAAGCACAAAAACTACAGACGGAAGTGGTATTGGAACTTTTACAAGTA
>CAZJVN010000079.1:0-1749 GCA_964549775.1 uncultured archaeon
TGTTGTATTATTGGTAAATCATATTTTCTAATCATTTGATAATCAAATTCACCATAAATGGCCATGTGAACAATTCCTGTTCCGTCCACTGCTGTTACTTCTTTTTCACCATCAATAACATAATGACCTTTCTTTCCGTTCAAATTCATTTCATAAAGCGGAGTGTATTCTAACCCTAAAATCTTTTTTCCTTTGAACTCTTCAATTGTTTCATAACGTGAGAAAAAATTTCCTACAAGTTCTTTTGCCATAATAAATTTTTTTCCAAACACATCAATCTTTACATAATCAAGTTCTGGATTTACTGCTAGTGCTACATTTCCAATTAGTGTCCAAGGAGTAGTAGTCCATGCTAGTAAAAATTCGTCTTCTTTATTTTTTAATTTGAAAGCTACTGTTGCTGTTTTTTCTGTCACATCTTTGTAACTATTATCCATTGCAATTTCTGAATTTGCAAGAGGAGTTTGACAGTGCGGACAGTACATTAAGATTTTTTTTCCTTCATAAATATCTTTTTTGTCATAAAGAGTTTTGAAAATATTCCAAACTGACTCCATGTAAGTGTCATCCATTGTTTTGTAAGAATTATCAAAGTCAATCCATTTTCCCATTGTTCGAACAGTTTTTTTCCATTCTTTTTCAAAAAAGAAAACTTTTGATCTACAAAATTCGTTAAACTTATCTATCCCCATTGCTTCAATTTCTTTTTTGTCTCTTATTCCTAATTCTTTTTCTGCAATGTTTTCTATTGGAAGTCCGTGACAATCCCAACCCCATCTTCTCTCTACCCTATATCCTTTCATTGTCCAATATCTTGGAAAAACATCTTTACTAGTTAAACCTAAAATGTGCCCATAGTGCGGAAGTCCTGTTGCAAATGGGGGACCATCATAGAAAACAAATTGTTTGTCTATTGGTCTCATTGCTACAGATTTTTCAAAGAATTTATTTTCTTCCCAGAACTTGGAAATATTTTCTTCAACTTCAAACCTTGACATAAAAATCACAAATAAACTTTTTTTCTTTTAAATCAATTTTTTAAAATTAAGTGGACGATAGCGGATTTGAACCGCTGACCCCTAGTGTATAAGACTAATGCTCTAACCAGGCTGAGCTAATCGTCCATAAATTTAATTAGTTTTTAACTAATTTTTTAACTCACTCCTAGTAATTCTAGAAAATGAAGATTTAAAAAAGAACTTAATTAAAGAAATTGAATCAAAAAATGTGGATTTAGTTAAATGTGATAAGTAGTAGTAATTACTTGAGTATGGCTAAATCCCTTCTAGAATTCATAATTAATTAGTAAATAATAGGATTTAAAAAATAGGGGGTTAAAGATGACTTTTAACAATAAAAATAATTATTTTTTCTTTTTTACTTCTTTAATTATTGTTCTTGCTTCATCTTTTAGTGCTAAACCAAAACCAATTCCAAACATTAAACTTATCGCAAATACTGCTCCAAACACTGCAATTAAAAAAGTGTATTCAAGTAACTGAGTTGGAAGTCCAATCATTCTAATACCCATTACAAAAGCAACATAAACAATCATTAATTCTAAAATTAATCCGAGCATTTTTTTCATAGCGACTTTTGTTGCTTCAACAGCATTTCTAACATACCTACCAATTATCATTCCTAATACAAGCACCACAAATGCTGCAATTAAAGTTAAAATAAAGCTAATCCAAAAACCAAGCATTTCTTTTATTGTAAACAAATTAATTAATTCAACTGCTTGTTTTA
>CAZJVN010000080.1:0-1713 GCA_964549775.1 uncultured archaeon
TAAAATCAAAAAATTTAGTAAAATATGTTTACTCTGTTGCTCATCATGCAAAATTTTTAGAAAAATTTGCTTTTTTTGGATTATTTTTTGGTTTTGGTCTTGCTTGGGTGGGTTATTGGAAAGGAAGAAAACTTGGTGGAGTAAAAAGAATCGCTCTATTATTAGTGTTTGCGATTTTACTTGGAGCCTTTTTTGAATTATTTTTAAAAATACTTTTTGGGGTACCCGTACTTCAACCATTAGAACTATTTGGTTTAATTGGATTCATTTTGCTTGGATTTGGTGGATTGTCCCTGTCTATACTCTTGGGGTATGGATTGATTTCAATTTTGAGTTTGTTTAGTGCAAAACAAATGTGTCCATCAGTAGCTCCAGTAATTCCAGGAGTACCAATTCCAGGATTTGGTGGATTAACTATTCCAATGATTGCATGGATATCACTAGGAATGATTCTTGTAATACACGAACTGAGTCATGGAGTAATGCTTGCATATTATAAGAAAAAAATTCATTCAGTGGGATTATTAATGGCCGGAATTTTTCCAATGGGGGCTTTTGTTGAAGAGGACAGAAAAGAATTTCACAAAGCTAAAGATCATCAATTGTTAATGATGTTAAGTGCTGGTCCTGCATCAAACTTTTTCACAATGATAATTGGGATAATACTTTTAATTTTGATTTCAGTTATCTTGATTCCAATTGCTCCAATAGTTAACGAAGAAACAAATTTAATGTATAGTGGGGTGGGTGTGAAACAAGTTGACTCAATAGTTTCATTTTGTGGAATTGATGCTAATGCACCAGCGTATGGAAAATTATTAGCAGGAGATAAAGTAGTTTCATTAAATGGAGAGGATATTAATAGTTCTACCCAACTTGCGCTTTTATTTAATTCAGCTCAAGGGGATATGAATTTTGTAGTTGAAAGAAATGATCAAAATTTGAATTTTGTAATGTCCCCAATTTTGTTTGAGGATATGAATATTAAAAAGATAGGTGCTCAATTTGAATCAATACGAACCACTTATGACCCTCCAATTTGGATTATTATATTTTCTTTTATAATTAGTGCAATTATGAATATTCTTTTCTTTTTTATTATCTTAAGTTTGGCTGTTGCAATGTTTAATTACATTCCTGCAAGTCCTCTTGACGGAGGAAAAATAGGGCAAATTGTTCTAGCCCCTTACGCAGGGTTCATGAAATTTGATACGCAAGAAGAATCAAGAAAATTCATTGGAAGATTACTCGCATGGTTGTTTGTGTTATCACTAATGTTAAACTTAATTCCTTATGCAACAATGCTTTTCTAAAGTGGTTTTATGAAAAAACATGTTGACTCAACAATTGTTTACATTTTTAATGAAACGAAAGATAAAGTTTTGATGCTAGAGAGAGTAAATAATTTTGGTTTTGATTGGGGGTATATGTGTGGAAAATTTGAAAGCGGAGAAACTCCCAAACACTGTGCAAACAGAGAAATTCAAGAAGAACTTGGACTAAAAAATTTGAAATTAAACAAATTAAAAAAGTTAAAAATTGAAAAAGACAATCAAACATATTATCATCATTACTATTTTACTTTTATTCCAGAAACCACTAAAATTGTTTTTCAAAAAGAAGAAATCAAACAAACAAAATGGTTCAAACTGGTTGAATTGCCAAAAAGCAGAGCTCCTGATGACCCAAAAGAAGCTTTAGTTTAATTGTAAA
>CAZJVN010000081.1:0-1706 GCA_964549775.1 uncultured archaeon
TTTAATTTTAATTTGAAAACAAATTTAGTTATTATTGTTAAATAATTAGTATTAACAAAAATTTTTAAACGTTTTTTTTAAACCCCAAAATATTATTAAAAAGTTTTATAATTTTGAAAAATATATTAAAAGATTTTTTAAATAATTATAAGGCTGATTTTTTAAGATAAAGATTTGAAAAATATGAAGGTATAGATAATGTATAGCCAATATTAATTCGACTTAAAATCAGAGAAAAAGCAAAATAAAATGACCTTAAAAGAAGCTGTAATAAAAAGTTTAGAAGATTTAAACAAACCATCAATTTATATGGACATTTATAACCATATAGTTAATAATAAATATTTTGACTTTGGGAATTCTAAAACACCATATTTGTCAGTTTCAGGGGTATTAACAGACTTTATTCAAAAAAGTGATACAAGAATTAAAAGAATTAAACATCAAGGGAAAACTTACTCATACTACCTTGCAAAGAACGAACAAAATATTGGAATTGAATTTTTAAGTGGCGACACAGAAACTCAAATAGTAAAAGCAAAAAAGACTCTTAAAACAAAAACCTATGAAGAAAGAGATTTACATAAGCTATTGAGTAGCTATCTTAAAAATTCTGAAACCTATTCAAAGACAATTTTCCACGAACAATCTAACGGAAAAGACAGCAATCAAATATGGACACACCCCGATATGGTTGGCATTAAGTTTCTGAATTTACATTCAAAAATTAGTCAAAACTTTTTAAAATCAATTAATAGGGTCGATACTTTTAAATTGAGTTCATACGAATTAAAAAGAGAAATCAATAGCGATAGTGAACTTAAAAAAGCATTTTTTCAAGCCGTTTCAAATTCAAGTTGGGCTAACTATGGTTACTTAGTGGCATTTGAGTTTAGCGACAGTTTAACCGAAGAAATGGCAAGGTTAAATCAATCTTTCGGAATTGGAATTATTGAACTTAACGCAAATCCATATCAAAGTAAAGTGCTTTATCAATCTATTTACCGAGATTTAGATTTTAAAACAATAGATAAACTTTGTAAGATGAATAAAGAGTTTGAAAAGTTTATTGATCAGACAGAAAAACTAATGACAGCAAGTGAAAAATATGTATCAGGAGCAGAAAAAGAACTTGACGAATTTTGTGACGAATATTTTGCCAACGACACAGAAGTTGAAAATTATTGCAAAGAAAAACATATACCGATAGAACAGGAATAATTTAATATTAGCTATGGTTTTCAGATACTGAGTTAGAAGTTTTAGAAAAAGTTGCAAGCGTATTCAAATCAATAAGCACCAACCACATTATTGAGTTAAGTCATTTAGAAAAAGCATGGAAGAAAAACAAAAAAACCAAAAATGTAATTAGCTATGAATACGCATTTGAACTTAATCAAATTTAAAACAATTCAACTTTTTAATCCTTATTTCTCAACTAAAACAATTATGGCATAAAAATTGACATTTTTTTTCCTCTTTTGAAATAATTAGTTTACATATTGTGTAAATTTGCACAATCAAATTAAAAATCAAGTGATGAAAGTAAAATCAAAAATTTTGTTAGGTTTTTTTTTGTTGATGCCCGCTTTTCTATCTAATAGCTTTGCTCAAAATCAAAGTACTGCTGAAATAAAATTCGATAAACTTGTTCACGACTACGGTACTATCAATCAAAATGATAACGGTGCAACTGAATTTTATTT
>CAZJVN010000082.1:0-1695 GCA_964549775.1 uncultured archaeon
AGAACAATAAAAATTTGGATCAAAATCCAAATCCAATAGGATTTCTACACCGCCTGCTTAATTGTAAAGTATATAAAGGTCTTACTTTCACTATATTATATAGTTACAATTGGTTGTAATAGTTATAAAGTATGTGTGTTAATTTGTATTAATCAAGGTGTTTTATTTTGGCTAGCAAAAATTTTAGATATGTAATTTTTTTAATTATAATAATTATTGCTATTTTTTTAATTTCTTCAGCAATTCAATACTCTGACGTATTACTTGCTAACTTGTTTTGGTTAGTGTTACTAGGGATAGTTGCTTTTATTATTTGGAAATATGATGTAGTTTTACAATTACTTGATTATCAAAGAGCAATAATTTACAGATTTGGTAAAGTTCATAGAGTGGGTGGTCCTGGTTGGGCTTTTGTTTGGCCAATAATTGAAGAAGTAAATATGGTGGATCTTAGAACAAAAACAATTGATGTACCAAAACAAGATGTGGTAACAAAAGATGGGATTGAAATATCAATTGATGCAATTATTTACCTAAAAGTTAAAAAAGATAATCAAAGTGTAGTTAATTCTATTATTGAAGTAGAAGATTATGTTGGAGCTTCTCAATTACTAGTTGTATCCACAGTTCGTGATGTTATTGGGTCAATGAACCTAGGAGAAGTTATCTCAAGCATTGAACTTGTTAACGCACAATTAAAAGAAACTCTTGAAAAGAATTGTAAAAATTGGGGAGTAACAGTTGACTCTGTAGAAATTAAGGATATACAAATACCTGACATTGTATTAAACGCTATGCACGAAGAAAAAGCTGCGGTTCAACAAAAACTTGCAAGAATGGAACGAGCACTAGCTCACAAAGCAGAAATTGAAGCAGTAAAAGATGCTGCAAAAGGACTTGACGATAAAGCACTAGCTTACTATTACATTAGAGCAATTGAGAATATGTCAAAAACTAAAGGGAGTAAAGTTTTCTTCCCTGCAGAATTCTCAAACTTAGCTCAATCAATATCTAGTTCAAACATGTTATCAAATAAAGAAAAAAATTCTTTAGTACAAAAAAATGAGTACTATAAAGATTTGTTAAAAAAATACGTTGACACTGCTGCAAAAAAAGCAAAATCAAAAAAATTGAAAAAGAAAACAAAGAAATCAAAAGAATAAAATAAAAAGTTCTATTAATTATTAGAAACTAAAAAGATTATTCTTGCATAATATAAATTATGTGTGCAAAAATAATTAAATAAAAAATTAGATGAATAAAAAAGAAAATTAATTCTTTTTTATTTCATTTTTTCAAAAGCTTTTTTGAATTCTTCAAGATCTTCTTTTGTTTCTTTAATAGCTTCTTCTAATATTTTTTTTGGGCTCTTACCGTTTGTTTTTAAAATAAATTTTGATTTTTCATCAAGCGGGTGGTCTAACTTGTATGCACAGAATTCAACATCACTGTTTTTTGCTAATTTTTCTTTTAACAAATTAGCTATTGTGTGTCTTTCGTTCATTAGATAAAACTCTAAAGTGTTTTTCTCGTTTTGTACTACCTCAATTTTCATTTTTATTCCCCCAAAATATTAAATATAATTTAATTAAAATCTTTTATTAAATTTTCTATCAAAATTCCCTCTTCTTGGTCCTTGTGAGTTATCTCTAGACCCTTCTCCCTCTCCACTAAAGCTTCGTTCTCTATTAAAAC
>CAZJVN010000083.1:0-1578 GCA_964549775.1 uncultured archaeon
TTAATCATGGAAATAAACAACAACAAAGAGCAGGAATAAAATTAATAGAAGAAGTTCACAAATTATTTGATTAGTTAAAATATACTGAATTAAAATATACTAAATTAAAATTAATTTTTATTTTAAAAATGAAGAAGTGAAAAAAGATGGTTCTAAAATTTTTTAATTCTCTTGGAAACAAAATGGAAGAATTTGTTCCACAAAAAAAAGGAGAGGTATCACTTTACACTTGCGGACCAACAATTTACAATTATGCACACATAGGAAATTTTAGAGCTTACATTTGGGAAGACATCTTAAGAAGATATTTGGAATACAAAGGATACAAAGTAACCCAAGTAATGAATTACACTGATGTGGATGATAAAACAATTAAAGGAAGTATTGAACAAAAAATTCCTCTTGCAGAATACACTGAAAAATACAGAATTGCATTTCATAAAGATCTAGACACACTTAACATAAAACCAGCTACAATTTATTGCCCAGCAACAAAACACATAAAAGAAATGGTTGAACTAATCCAAAAATTACTTGATAAAGAAATCGCTTACAAAGGAGAGGATGGTTCAATTTATTATTCAATAAAAAAGTTTCCAGAATATGGAAAACTTGCAGGAATTGATGTTAAAAAATTAAAAGCAGGGGCAAGAATAAAACAAGATGAATATGAAAAAGAAGGAGTGGGCGATTTTGCTTTATGGAAAGCTTGGGACGAAAATGATGGAACAGTTTTTTGGGAAACTCAACTAGGAAAAGGAAGACCAGGATGGCATATTGAGTGCTCCGCAATGAGTACAAAATATTTAGGAAACACAATAGACATACACACTGGAGGAGTAGACAACAAATTCCCTCACCATGAAAATGAAATAGCTCAAATAGAACCAGTCACTGGAAAACAATTTGTAAAATACTGGTTACATTGTGCTCACCTAATGGTCGAAGGAGAAAAAATGTCAAAATCAAAAGGAAACTTTTATACACTAAAAGACCTTATTGAAAATGAAAAAATGCAACCACTGGCAATAAGATACACTTTAATTAATTCACAATATGGTCAACCAATTAATTTCACACACGAATCAGTAAGAGATAGTGAAAAAACTATTCAAGGATTACAAAACTTTATTGAAAGAGTAAGAGAAGTGAAAAACAATAACGAAAATGCAGAAGTAAAAATATTGATTGAAAATAGCAAAAACGGTTTTGATAATGCACTGGATGATAACCTAAATATGCCAGAAGCAACAAAACACATATTTGAATTTGTCAGAAAAATAAACAAATTAATTGACACAAATGAGATCGGACAAAATAATGCAAAAGAAGTAATTAATTATTTAAAGAAAATAAATGACGTATTAGGAGTACTTGATTTTACTGAAAAATTCTTTGAAATTACTGAAGAACAACAAAAACTGATTGATGAAAGAACAAACGCAAAAAAAGAAAAAAACTGGGTTCGTGCTGACCAAATAAGAAACACTCTTCTTGAACAAGGAATAATTTTAGTAGACAATAAAGATGGAACAACTACACCAAAACCAAAAAATTAACAAAATAAATATCTAATTT
>CAZJVN010000084.1:0-1571 GCA_964549775.1 uncultured archaeon
CTTCCAAATTTAAAAGTTTTTGTTGATAAATAGCTTCCATTCTTTTAGTTTCGGCTCGCAAAGCATTAATTTGTTTTACTTTCGTTTTCTGTATGGATAAAGGTGGAAGAAAAATTGAAATATTTTCAATTTGTGTTTTATTAATTGAATTAAAAACAGCCCCTATATTCCCTTCAATTTTATTTTTGTTATTTAAAAGAAAGTTAAAAAGAAACTCTTTGTCTATAGACTGTCCAGTACGAATAGCAGCAAGTCCACGACCTATACAAATTTTTTGAGTAGAAAAATTAACAGGACCTACTGGTGCTCTTACTGACATTAAAATATCACCATCTTCTGCTTCTTTTGTTATCTTTGTTGTCCATGTTGTAGGTTCTCCAATATGTTTTTCACAAAATTCTTTTTTGCCTTGATAAAAGGGCATTCCTATGCCTTCATTATTGTAAAATTTCCCTTCGGGTGATTGTCCTGCAATCACTTTGCATACTTCTCCCAACTTCTTTTCTTCCCACTCATCGCCTTTTTTCTCTGTTGGTGAGCCTGTCGAACCAAACACCTCCTGCAAATAGCTTTCAAAAAGTTCTTTAGCATTTTTAAGATTTTTATCGGCATTTGCTTTTGCTTTATCTATAGTATAAAAACATTTGTCTATTATTGATACTATACGGGTTTGCTCATTAATTGATTTTGGAAAAGAAATTTCAATATTTCTAAATGCTGGCACATCAAGATTACGTTGTGCTGTTCCTCTAGAAAGTGAATATATAGTGTCGTTTAGGAAAAGTATATGAAGGTTTAAGAAATCAGTTAACAACTCATCAAAATTTTTTGGTTTTAATGTCAAGCCACTATCATTAAGGAAAAATTTACCCATGACATATCTCGTACATTTGGCAGACATTGCGAATCTTGAAATTACCATACAATTTTCTCGGTTATATATATCCATAAAAAAAGTTGCACCACCTCCACCATAAACAGGATAAACAGTTCCGCCATCTCTTTTATTAACTACTCTTGTCCCATATTCTATCTCACAAACATCATCAAGTCGTTTTACTTCCCATCCTTTAGGTAGTTGAGATTTTATACTACTCATACCAGCTCCTCCAATTCATTAAGAATATTTAAAACAGAATTTTTATTTAATTTAGAAAAGGCAAATAGTTTTTTGCCTAAATCTTTTAGTGAAGCGCCTAAATGATACACTTCAGTACCATCAATAATCAAAAACCTGTCGTGGCTTTTGGCAAAAGGTTTTAGTTTAAAATTGCCATACTGAGCATTAGCTTTTTTAACATCAAGAAGCAGTTGTTTTGTTTCGTTTTTTGTTAAAAGCAATACTTTTACGCCAGTAGTTTTTTTTGATAATAGTGTTATAGTATTTTCGTCTATGTAGTTGTCAATCAATATAATACTTTGTTTTGCTGAACGTATAATTTTGGAGGCAAGTTCGTAAGCATCAAAAACTTGTCCCTCGAAAAAAACACCTTGTCGAGGAATTTCCTTATTGCTATCAAGAGCTTTAAAAACTTGTTCAAACTTTTTGTTACTTTCAATTTGCTTGAGTT
>CAZJVN010000085.1:0-1550 GCA_964549775.1 uncultured archaeon
CGAGAGATCCCCGGTGCAATTCTGGGTGGGGGGATTAATTTATATACTACCTTAATTGTATAATCTATATGCAAAAGATAGTTCTTGTACTAATTATTTCAATAATAACTTTGCTTCTTTTTGGGTGCACCCAACCACCAGTTTGTGGAGATGGTATTTGTAATGAAAATTCTAATTCTTGCCCACAAGATTGTGAAACAACTTACCTTGTTGAATTCAAAGTGGGTCCAAGTTACAATCCAGATTCATCAATTGAAAATGCAAAAATCAATATTTCAGACAATATTAAAGAACAAACTTTATTTACTGACAACGCTGGATACACCTCAATAAAGTTACCAAAAGGAAAATATAATTTAACCACATCAAAAGAAGGATACAAAAACTACACGTACAATTTTTACATAGATTCACCAAATTCTTTCAATATAACATTAGAATTCTTATCTGATTTAGACAATCTAAATAAAGAGGCACTTATTGCGCAAGAAGAAGTTCTCAATAATTTTTCTAAAAGTTTTGCTGAAGATATTGAAAAGTGGCTAACTCTAGATGAGAACGAACCTCCTTTTCCTATTGAAACAATACTTGTTGATAAAAATTTAACTTTTGAAGAACTAAAAAAAGAATTTAAACAACAAATATTCCTGGTTGATTCAAATAACTTAACTCCTGATATTTTTATTGAACTAATCCCAAGAAGAATATACAATAATTTTACAGAAAACTATTATGGAAAATATCATTACCATACTAATTATTCTGGAGAACAAAGACAAGTTTTATTTAATTCAATAAAAAAAGCTTTTGAAAAACAGTTAACTGAAAAGGATTGGTTAGATGTAAACTGCACTGATAATTCTTGCCCCAATGGAAATTCATTCAATATAATATTGCCTTTTCATTTAATTGATAAAGATAGTAATTTACCAAAGATTATAATGGATAATGTAATAACTCAGGAAAGCGTAACTATTGACATTATTCCAAGAAAAGAAATCACTATTCAAATAAACTCAGACATTTTCAAAAAAATCTATGCATTAAAAAAATAACCCCAAAACACCAAAAAATCGTAAGAATTGCACTCGCTGCCAAACTCAGGGTGGGGGGATTTTTATTTTTTTAAAGAACCAACAAGGGTTTGCATTTCTTTTATTGTTTTTGAGTTTTCATTTCTTGCAGCAACTAATTTATCTAATCTATCAAAATTTATTTTCTTTTGGACCTTTGCTTTTTGAATCAAGTAATCATATTTTGCTTTTCTTTGAACAGCTAGCTCTAAATTTGCTTGATATAATTGACGCACTTTTTCGCTTGAAGCTAAACTTCCTCTTGCAGCAACTTTTACTCTTGCTTTAGCTAAATTATATACTCTTTGATTTGGTTTCATAACAACTAAGGGACTCACTTAATATTTATACTTTTGTAATAAACTGGCGGTGTAGAAATCCTATTGGATTTGGATTTTGATCCAAATTTTTATGTTTCGTCCGATGTGTTCGATGTTGTATGCTAGTGCTTTGATTGTCACGTTTTTTTGTTGG
This sequence comes from uncultured archaeon, assembly GCA_964549775.1. GTDB lineage: Archaea > Iainarchaeota > Iainarchaeia > Iainarchaeales > JAAZKV01 > JAAZKV01. Next base: position 1,548 of record CAZJVN010000085.1, read on the forward strand.
TTG